>CAZWTM010000018.1:0-45510 GCA_964637385.1 uncultured Peptococcaceae bacterium | reverse complement strand
TCATATAAATATTTTATATGTTTTGGATTTTCTTCTTAAGCATAATAAATTATATGATTAAAAATATGATTAAAAAGCTTTTTCTTGAGGTTGCTATGCTGGTAGTTATCTGTTTCGCCGGTGGTTTAATTCTTTTTCTCTGTGGTATGCTGCTCCTAAATTTTTCTTTAAATAAAATGGCGAATGGGCCAATGGCCAGGGCTCTGCGCCGTTATACCTCTTCCCCCTGGCAAGGCTTATTATGGGGAACTCTGGTGACCGCTGTGTTGCAATCCAGCAGTGCAGTGACTGTAGTTACCGTAGGATTAGTACACAACAGGATTCTTGAATTGTCCCAGGCTTTACGTATTGTCCTGGGCGCCAACATCGGCACAACCATTACCATCCAAATCCTGGCTTTACCTGTGGAAAATTTAGCCCTGCCTCTAGGGATATCAGGTTCTTTTCTCATCTTATTTCCCTGCTGGAGAAATGTTGGGAAGCTCATCTTAGGCTTATCCCTAATTTTTGGGGGAATGAAAACAATGGGCCGTTCTTTTGGGATACTGGAGGCCTATAGTCTAATTCAGGATATCCTGGGTACAGCAACTCATCCCGTAACAGCTATTCTTTACGGGGTCATTGTCACCGGGCTAATCCAATCAAGCAGTGTATTTTCCGGTTTAATTATGGTCCTAGCCAAAAACGGCCAGATTTCTCTTTTAACAGCAACAGGATTAATACTGGGCTCTAATATAGGTACTTGTGTTACGACAGTCTTGGCCAGTTTTTCAGCTAATACTACAGCCAAGAGAGTAGCCTGGGCCCACGTTTTTATCAATATTTTCGGGGTTATGCTTTTTTATCCCTTTATTGACCCTTTTGCCCAGGCCATGGTGGCCATCAGTTCAACCTTAACCCATCAAATCGCTAATACCCACACCTTTTTTAATGTAATTTCTTCCCTGCTCATGCTTCCCTTTCTTACTCCCTTTAAAAAATTTCTTTTTTTTATCTTACCGGAAAAAGAAAAATAATTAAAATAAATAAGAGTATATTCGCTATAACCTGCAACATAATAAGTTTTGAAAAATACCGGGGAGGTTTTAGTCATGCCAAAGTTAATCGGGATGTTTAATAAAAGGACTCAGGCGGAAGAAGCCGTTTCTCTTTTACGAGAACAGGGATTTGAAAAGGAAATATCCATCCTGGGTAAAGATACTGAAAAAAGAAAATTAGCACAGGTCATTATCTGGTCAGTGTGGAATGCAAGGCGGAGCACACTGATGATGCATATAAGGTCTTACATCAAGCAGGAGCGGAAGAGATAGCAGTATACTAGGCAGCCAGGGGGAGGTGTTTACTTCCTCCAACTTAATTTCCAAGAATTTACGTTAAAACATTTATAACCTCTCCATCCGGGTACCATTAGGGAGTAACTCTTCCTTTTCCCTGCTTCTTTGATTGCTGATAATCACCCCCAGAATGACCAGTACAGCTCCCAGCAAATGATACATTCTGAATTTTTCGCCTAAAATCATCACCGAAAAAAGGGCAGAAAAAACCGGAATAAAGTTTTGAAAGATGGCAGCTTGACTCGCCCCAATTTTTTTAATTCCCTCATACCACCAGACAAAACTTAGGGCTGAAGCAATCACACCCATATAAATAAGGGCTATCATACTTCTATAAGTCAACTGCTCCAGAGTAAAACGTTGCAGCTGAGGGAGGGCTGCTATTAATAAAAAAAGGGTTCCTAAAGCACAGGCATAGGTGGTACTCAGCAGAGGACTGTACTTCCTGGTAGCAATCTTGCCACCCATGGAATAAATAGACCAGCAGAAAGCCCCGCCGCTAATAAAAATATCCCCTTTATTCACCTGCAAGGATGCCAGCAGGAACAGAGAGCCCTTGGTAATTATATAAATTACTCCGCTTAAAGAAATTAAAAAGCCAAAAAATTGCCGTAGCTTCAGTTTTTCTCCCAGGACAAAAGGTGATAATACGGTAGTTAAAACAGGCGAGAAAGCGATGATTAACCCCCCATTAATGGAAGTGGTCAGGGATAAACCGTTAAAGAAAAAGATATTGTAAAAGGTAACCCCCGATAAGCCCAGGAGGACCAGCAAAGGTATATCTCTGAGAGAAACTAGAGCGTTCCATCTTTCCTTGTAGATTAATACCGGAATTAAGCATAAAGAGGCCAGTAGAAAACGGAGAAAAGCACCAACCAGGGGTGATATATCGGCTACGATTATTTTGACCGCCACAAAGGTACCTCCCCAGATGGCTACCGTTAGCATTAAATAAACATAATTCTTAGGCACGTCTTAACTTCATCTCCTAAATAAATAATAATAAGAAAAACAATAATAAAACTGTACACTATTTTTAATTTTTTTGTCAACTCTTACTTTCCTAACTCTGATCTAATGAATTATCATCAGAAAAGCCAGGCTGCTGCCTGGCTGCAATTAATTAATTATTATCAATTTTAAAAATCTCTTCCGCTATTTTTTTAAACACCGGAGCAGCATTCTCCCCCCCTCTTAAACCTGTATTATATCCTCCTTCGTTTTCTTCCACCATGACGGCAATGGCCAGGCGTGGGTTTTCAACTGGGGTAAAGCCGGCAAACCAGGCAATTACTTTGTCCTTGTCATTGGCCTGGGCAGTACCGGTTTTTCCTGCTGTTCCTTTTTCTTCTACCCAGGCCTGTTTGCCTGAACCTGATTGAGCCGTTAGAACAAGGGCTTTTTTCAGGATATTACAGGTCTCTTGACTTATCACCTGAACAGGCGGTTTGTTGGGAAATTCCTGTATGATATCACCCTGGTGATTTCTAATCTCTGCGACAATACGAGGAGATAGGTAAAGCCCGTCACGGGCCAGGGTTGCATATAAATTGGCAATTTGCAGGGGACTCACCAAAATGCCCTGCTGCCCAATAGATGTATTACCCAGCTTGGCTGGCGGCGCTTTGCTGTTGATATTCACCGCAAAACCCAACCTGGAAGCATAGTCAGTTAACTTACTGTTACCCAGTCTTAGACCTAGCTGGACAAAAGTCGTATTACAGGATTTGCTCACTGCATCGTAAAAATTAACCTGGCCGTGTTCCCGCAAACACTTAATTTCCGTACCATCAGGAAAAGTATACGTACCATTACAGGTAAATCTTTCTTCCGGTTGAAGCAGACCTTCTTCCAAGACACCGGCAGCCACCACCATCTTAAAAACTGACCCCGGGAAAAAAGCCACCCTCTGGGCACGGTCAATCAGTTCATCAAAACCTGTGAGATATTTACCTATCTGATTCTGATTAAAATTGGGACGGCTGGCCATGGCCAATACGTCTCCTGTAGGTATATCCAGTACCACAACGGCTCCTCTTCCAATCTGCTCATCCATAACCTTTTCCACGATTTCCTGATATCTACGATCCAGGGTTAAGACTAAATGGTTGCGCCAGGCATCGGTCCGCTCATATTGGATCTTATAACCCAGTCCCTGCAAAAGCTGGCCATTGGCATCGGCAATGCCGATAATCCTGCTTTCCGGACGGGAACCCTTTAAGACATCTTCAAACTTAGCTTCCAGTCCGGCCACACCTATCTTGTCCGTAATCTTATAGGCCGTAGGAACACGGGGATTTGTTTCAGCCGTCCTTTTTTGCTCCGTAAATTTTTTCCACTGTTTTTCACTGATACTGTTGAGATGCCCTATCAAATGGTTAGCCACAGACCTTGGTCCATACCTTGTTTTGATGGGCACAACGGCGATGCCTGGGAGTTTTCTGGTTGATAAAATCTCTACTTCAACCGTCTCCAGGTTGGCCTTAAGGATTAGGGGCGTACGATTTCCCAAGGATTCCTGGCTTTTCTTAATGGTTGTTTCCGTATATTCAGCTTCCAAACCAATGAGCTGTGCCAGTTCCTGGGCCGTTTCTTTTACATTTTTAATGCTGGCGGGAAAAGCTACTAATGTGGGTCTGATCCCACTGTCTGTTAAGGACTGGAGGTTTCTGTCAAGGATCTCTCCCCGGTAATATTCCTCACCGGGAATGGCTTGAGAGCGGTATTTAATGGCTTTCTGGGCCAAAGTCCGGCCGCTGTTGGGCCCATCCCAGAGCTGTAAATATGCGATTCGCACTGTTAATAAAAAGAGCAACATCGTAAACAGACTTAAGATGCTAATAATCCTTTTTTGCATATACATCCTCCCAGCACATAGCCTTGCCAGGGTGGGATCTTTTTAGACAAGGAAAAAATAAAAGATTAGCTTAAGCAAGCTAATCTTCGTAAATATCTGTCACAAAGGGAAGATGAACTAGTATTTCCCTGACCGTATCCCTGGTATCCGGTGTAATATGGATCATAACCAGCCCTTCTTTGGGATCAATAGTCGACACCACTCCCATGTTATCATATCCTTCCATGATTTTCGTTAAATAAGTTATCTCCTTTTTAGGAATTCTTAAGCAAATTCTGTTCTTCATGCTTGGTCCGCCTTATTAAATCCCAGGGTTTAACCGGTTTGGCCACAGGGATTTTCACGATTTGTTGGGGGTGTGGTGCCACTTCAATGGGTATTCCCGTCTCATCGGTCATGGTAGTCAGTACTTCCTGGAACAATTCCGTTTCGGGACCCATAAACTCCAGCTTATCTCCTACCCGGAAATTATTGCGCTGTTCTACCGTAGCCCAGCCGATTAAGGGATCGTAATCTAAGACCAGTCCCACAAAATCATAATAACGAAGATACGAAGACGTCCCGTAATTATGCGCCTTGGCCGTGGGTTTACCAAACAAAAATCCCGTGGTGTAATCCCTATGACTTACTTTTAAAATTTCTTCATACCATTGGGGATTAAAAGTATAGTTGACCGGGTCCTGGTAATAGCTGTCCAGGGCCTTGCGATAAGCGTAAACCACCGTGGCCACATAATGACTGCTTTTCATCCGGCCTTCGATTTTAAAGCTGTCTACCCCGGCCTTGATTAAATCGGGCAAATACTCGATAAGACAGAGATCCTGGGAATTAAAGATATAGGAACCCCGCTCATCTTCTTCAATAGGATAGTATAGGCCGGGCCGTTTTTCTTCTACCAGGGCATAATTCCAGCGGCAGGGCTGGGCACATTCACCCCGGTTGGCATCGCGGTCGGCCATGTAATTGCTGAGGAGACAACGGCCGGAATAAGACATGCACATGGCCCCATGAACAAATACTTCCAGCTCGACATCTGTCTTTTCCCTGATTTCTTTTATTTCGTGCAAAGAAAGTTCCCGGGCCAGGACAATCCGTTTAATGCCCTGCTTTTGCCAGAACTTGCTGCTGGCCCAGTTGGTGGTATTCGCCTGGGTACTGAGGTGAATTTCCGTTTTGGTAATTATTTCCTGGGCAATAAATAATATACCCGGGTCAGAAATAATAATACCGTCCACCCCAATGTTTTCCAGTTCCCGCAAATATTCTTCCAGCCCATGTAAATCTTCATTATGGGCAAAGATATTCACTGTAACATAGACTTTGGCCTGACGGGCATGGGCGAACCTTACACCTTCCACCATTTCTTCCGTTGTAAAGTTTCCCGCCGCCGCACGCAGGCCGTAGTTTTTTCCACCCAAATATACGGCATCGGCACCATAGTGAATGGCCATTTTTAATTTTTCTAAATTACCGGCAGGAGCCAGAAGCTCGACTTTTTTCATCAGCATTTCTCCTTATGGATACAGAAAGCCCATCCCCCAGGGGAATCAGGGAAGTTAACAATTCAGGATGGGAAGTGATAGTCTCTAAGAGTTCTCTCACCCTTACCACCATGGTTTTTTTTCGGCGGTGAGGCCAGGTCATATCAATAACCCAGCCATTTAAAAAGATATTGTCCATGACGATTACTCCACCGGGTGACAGGCAAACCCAGGCTTTGGTAAAAAACTCCCCATACTGCCCTTTGGCCGCATCTATGAAGATAAAATCATAGGGCCCTTTTAAGGTTGGTAATAGTTCATTAGCATCTCCCCATAGGGGAGTAATTTTATCGGCTACTCCTGCTCTCTTGAAATTGTCACAGGCCCGCTCATATCTTTCTTTATTCAATTCAATAGTTGTAATGTGCCCCGCATTATCTTTCAAAGCCCCGGTAAACCATAGTGTGGAATAACCAATAGCAGTACCAATCTCTAAAATGTGTACCGGCTTATGGATAGATAATAAAAGAAGAAGAAACTGCCCAACTTGAGGTTGAATTATGGGGATATGCTCAGCCTGGCATTCCTTTTCCAGCTCTTTCAAGAGACCAGACCTTTCCGGGACCATATCATCAATAAATTTAACCAGATTGGGCGGCAATATCTCAGACACTTTGACACCTCGCTAGTAGCCTAAACGACGTTTATTACGAACATGTTCATTAAAAGTAGCAGCAAAAACATGCTGGCCGCTGCCATCCTTCTTAGCCACAAAGTACAAATAATTTGTTTCTGCCGGAGTCAGTACGGCCCGTAAAGAAGCCTCACCGGGACTGCCGATAGGACCGGGGGGAAGTCCCCGGTTACGGTAAGTATTGTAAGGAGAATCGATTTCCAGGTCTTTGTATAGAACTCTTTCTTTTCTTTTATCAAAAAGATATTGTATAGTGGCATCGGAGTCAAGCTTCATATTAATTTTAAGGCGGTTAAGAAAAACCGAAGCAATCAGCGGCCTTTCCACATCAAGCCGGGACTCCCCTTCCACAATGGAAGCCAGGGTAACCACTTCATGCATAGAAAGCCCAGACTTGTTAGGAGGCAATTTTTTGTACACCTGATCAAATTGCCTGAGCATGAGATCGATAACCTGTTCCGTTTTCATCCCTTTAGGGATGATATAAGTATCGGGGAAAAGGTAGCCTTCCAGCCTGCGCTCGTTATGAGGCAGGTCTTTCAGAAAAGGATAATGAAAGTCCCCGTCTTTGACAACCCGCCAAAACTCTTCCTCGGTGGATATACCCGCCTTCACAAAAACATCAGCTATTTGCCTGAGATGATAGCCTTCAGGAATCGTAAACGTAACAGTAGCAACCTTACCTTTTACAAGAAGATCAGCAATCTGGGGAACATTGAGAGATGGGCTGATTAAATACTGTCCCGCCTTAAATTTGTCACTTTTCCCTGTTAAACGGCTATACCATAAAAAAGCCTGGGCATTTTTGATAAGCCCCTCTTTTTGCAGGGCAGCCGCAATTTTGCCAGAAGCAGCACCATGTTCAACAACAAACAGTTTTTCCTCACTACTGCCGGGAGATACCGGACCCAACTGGCCGTAAAAAATGGCCCCCGCAGTGATAAGGACAGCCATTATTAAGGCAGCTAAACCAAAGAGAGGTCCCGTTGTTCTTTTTCCGGCATGCATCAAGGGAGAATTCATCACCTTATCTCCTTTTTGTCCATGATTGTCTATTATACTACAGGGACGAATCGTTCACAACAAAGGGAAGTTGGCAGCCTCCATAAAGGATTTAAATGAATGGGGGTACTTCTGTGTTCTCTGTCGAAAATGTCCTAATGATACGATGAACAGGTGGATAAAAATCCCTGGAAATCACTTCTGCATGAACTAGCTGACCATTATCGTAAACATGTCTTTCTACTCTAATGTAGAAACCCTGACTGCCTTTTCTTTCTACAATATATTTTCCTTTTGGTACAGTAGGATCTTCCCGGAATATGGTTTGGGGTTCAATGACTTTCTCCTGGAAACTTTTGATGACAATTTTCCGTTCCGGCTTTGTAAACCCATAGATCTTACATGTGATGGTATTCTGATAGACGGCAGTTTTGATGAGCAAACATCCTTCCGAATTATTCAGGAACTTAAAATCTTTATAGCCGTAGACCACAGTAGCATCAAGACCGGGTTTCACATAGGGGATAATCAGGGAATGGGGTGAACGCTCAATAATCTTAAGGTTAGCACGTAAGACCGTATTATATAAAGTAGTGGAAACCTGGCAAACACCACCACCTACACCTGGGACAAATTCATTATTCTGAATGATGGTGGCTTCATTGTAGCCTGCTTCCTTGGTCCTGGGACCCACAACCTCATTAAAAGAGAACTGCTGGCCCGGTTTGAGAAATTGATTGTTTAAAGCCAATGCCGCTAAACGTATATTCTCACTACGGCTAATATTGCCGGGGTTAAATTGAGTAGAGAATTGAGCAATTAACCCCGTTATTTTATAAGCCTCCAGGTCTTGGACCGTCCGTGACGGTTTCTCCCGTTGGAAAGTGAGGGTCAAAGTTATCGGTTCCTGGGCGGGTGATTTGACTTTGTTCTCTAAATCTTCTAGAACAGCCGGTACATTAATGCTTTTTCCTTCTATTTCCGGGAGTATCACCACCTTATCATTCCGGGTGATCATTAACCTGGCATCCTGGGGCTCTTTCCGCCATGGCCTGGCAAGCAGATGCAGGGTATGAAAAGCTTTACCCTTTTCCAGCTTAAGATATAAGGGTACATCATAACCTTTCTTTTTTACCTGCCACTTTATCCAGGCTCTGGTCCACCAGTTTCCTCCTTTACCAAGAGAACTGGCCGCTGACCAGACTCTATCTTTATCAATTTCAATGCCCGCTTTTTCATAACTTATAAATTCCGTCTTTGTAATCTCCGGAATATGTACCGTGATTTTTTTATTTATAATTGTTTTCTCCTGCTGTTCCAGGATTTCTAATAACTCGGCATATGATTTGCCTCCTACAGGTATACCATTCACTTTGACACCCTCAATAATTAATTCATGCATAGTTGGTAAGGCGAATAGCGGGCATGTTCCCATAGTAATCAATAAAACAAAGCTCATTAAAAATTGTTTTGCCACACTATTCCTCCCTTACACCCTTGTTTTACTCATTTACACCATATCCTTAACCACCGGGTTTTATTCACTTTCCCCAAATACACAAAGAAAAAAGCCCTCTGTCTGTTGGACAAAGGGCTGCCGGTATCATTTATTCTTCTTCATCCTCTTCAATCATTTCCTGCCATCTATCAGCAACTTTTTCCCATTCTTCGTCATCTTCAATATCATAGAGGATATCTTCGCCATTTTCATCCTTCCCGATTTTTAAGATGATAGCTTCACTGATATCCTCATCACCATCCAATGGTTCTAATATTGCATACTCTTCTCCGTCGACTTCTATAACGTCAATTAAAGCGAACTCGTGTTCTTCACCATCCTCATCTACTAGTACAATGTTTTCCTCGTTGATGTTTGTCATTGTTTCCACCTCTTTCCTTTTCTCATTACAGAAATTGTACCTTTCTCTTATATAGGTTGTCAACTTTCCCTGAAAAAATAATCAATATTTCTATGTTTTTAACGGTTTAATAATACTTTGCTCAATACACGTTGTTGAGAGACAATTTTTCCAAAAAATAAGATAGACAACAAATAATTATAAAGCCTAACCAGATATGCAGATCTTGTGGCAGTAATCGGATTTTTTCCCATATGCATCCCATAAATCAAGAAATAATGGATGAATCAGGTAAATGGCAAAAGATTGGTTGCCCAGATCATTAAGAAATGTGAAGCTTCTTTTTGTCATGATGAACCAAATAATTATAGAAGCCAAAAGAATAAAGCTATGATATGCCGCATAATAAACTTTCCAGTTAATGGGATGACCCATACGCATTGTTATATTAACGAAAATAAATACCGTCACAGATACAGCACTCATGGTGTAAATAACATTTTTGGAGGATTTCAATAGATTAAACACCTGGTAGTAACGGGAACCAATCCATATACCCACAAAACAAACTGGAAGTGTTATGATAGTGACCGTTATAATTGTACAAAGTTTCTTTTACTTTATTAATAAAACTTTTATATATCCATCCCGCATGTCTCCTGGGAAGTTATATTAGATGATATTCTCCGAAAAAGAAAATATCCATATTCTCCTCCACAACCATAGGCTTACCGCCATATTATACCATAATTAAATAAAGGGGGCTCGCCTTTCCCCCATTCGGTTTGTAAAAAACTATTTTACATGACCACAAGTGTCCAGATAACTTTGCAAAATCATGTTGGCGGCAACTTTATCAATCACGCCTTTCCTCTTTTTGCGGGAAACATTACCTAAAAGCAGCGTCCTTTCTGCGGCTACTGTAGTGAGTCGTTCGTCCCAGAACACGACCTCGATGGCGACTTTCTGCTGCAGGTTCTCTATAAACGCTTTCACCTTTTCAGCCTGAGGCCCCAGGGTACCATTCATGTTCTTGGGCAGCCCCACCACGATTTTTTTTATCTCCCATTTTTTAATAATTTCCCCTATTCTTTCGACATCCTTTTCCGGCTCACTTCTTTCTATCGTATCCAGGCCCTGGGCAGTAATACCCAAAGCATCGCTGATGGAGACACCGATACGTCTGTCCCCAATATCTAAACCTAAAACACGCTGCATAATTTCTTCCTTCCCTTCAAAGCACCTTAATGGCAAATTGGGGACAGGCCGCCCCGCAGTACCCGCAAAACAAGCAGTCTTTACCCGCTAAGATAGCCTTACCTTGACGAATCTCCAAAAGTGCCAAAGGACATTTTTTTACACATTCCCCGCAGCCTAAACACCATTCCTCAATATGTAATTTACGGGGGATCTTCCGAATTTTGTCTTTAATGTCAGCAGGGGGATCTTTTCCTTCCATAATGGAGATATTATACACCAGTTCTTCGGGGGTTTTGCAACCAACAGCCACACTATGCAAATAGGGAAGATTGAACGCGTAACGTAAAGCCTTATCTACATCCAGGATCAAATTACCTCCGCCCAGGGGTTTCATCCCGTAAATGCCCTTGCCCGCACCATAGGCTGACTTAAGGGCTTCAATTAGTTCCGGGAGAGTACCATCTAGCAATCCAAGTCCTCTATAATTGACAAGAGGATGAATAACCTCAATATCCCCACGAGTTGCGGCTACCCTTACCACTTCCACCGTGTGGGTGGAAATTCCCACAGCTTTAACTAAACCTTTGGCTTTGGCTTCCCATAAATACTCTAAAGCAGGACGGTGTCCCTCTAAAGTTAATTCCGATTCCTGTTCATGGAGGAGAAAAATATCAAGATAGTCCCGATCCAGAGCTAAGCGAGCTTCCTCTACACTCTGCCGCATGCCTTCCCAGGTGTAATCATATGATTTACTGGCAATGATGACAGAAGTATCCCAGCCTCGCAAAGCCTCTCTGATATGGGGATATGTCCCATAGAGCTTGGCCGTATCAATAAAATTGACTCCCAGTTCAAAAGCATAACGCAGAAGAGCGGCCCCTTCCTTTATGCTCATATTAACCTGCAAGGGGCCCATGGTCAAAGAACCAAAACAAAACCGTGATACTTTTAAACCTGTCTTGCCCAAAAGTCTATATTCCATAAAAAGTGTATACCCTTCTTTTTCCGCATATTTATATATTTCCTGGACAATGAGGATAAGCCTCACAAAAATGTGAGGCTTAATGGTTATTTCCCTAAATATTTGCGTAGAAGCTCTTCCAATAACTCATCCCGTTCAAGTTTTCTAATTAAGGAGCGGGCATTTTTATGGCTGGTGATGTAAGCTGGATCACCTGACAACAGGTATCCTACCATTTGATTTATGGGATTATAGCCTTTTTCCTTGAGTGCCTCGTATACGTGTACTAATACATCCTGAGCCTTAACATCATCTTCGGTTTTTACCCGAAACATCATGGTTTCTTCCAATCTATCATTCGGCATAACATCACCCCACCAAATTTAATCCACTAATCTATGATTAATATTCTGTGTGGCTAGCCCATAATCCTCTTATTTTTAAGAGATTACTTTAAGAGATTTTCTATGATTTGGGGAGCCTGCTGGAGGGCTTCGTCCAATTTATCCACATCTTTCCCTCCGGCCTGGGCCATATCGGGTCTGCCTCCACCGCCGCCGCCGATTATTTGGGCTACTTCCTTAATGATATTACCGGAATGAGCCCCCTTGGCCATAACATCCCTGGTGGCTGTAGCTACTAAATTCACTTTACCATCGGTAACTGCACCCAGTACTACTATTCCCGAAGATAGTTTATCTCTAAACATATCGGCCATATTTCGCAAACTATCCATATCCCCAGCCTGGACACGGCTTACTAAAACTTGAACACCTTTTACCGTAATGACTTTACCCATGAGTTCATTGACCTGCTGTTTAGCCAGTTGAATTTCTAACTGTTCTATGGTTTTCTCTTTCTGTTTCACATCTTCCAGCAGAGTCTGAATACGGCGCACTACCTCATGAGCAGGGGTCTTTAAACTCGTTGCGATCTCTTTAATATGGGTCTCACAGTCCCGCAGGTATTTAATAACTTCCGCACCTGTGACGGCCTCAATGCGGCGCAAACCGGCACCTATAGCAGCTTCACTAATAATCTTAAACAGACCGATTTGGCTGGTATTTTTTACATGGGTACCGCCACATAGTTCTTTACTGAATTCTCCTATCGTGATGACACGTACTGAATCTCCATATTTTTCACCAAAGAGGGCTATAGCTCCCATTTCCCTGGCCTCACATAAAGAAGTTTCCAGTGCTTCTACATCCAGGGCCTGAAAAATTTTTTCATTTACAATATCTTCAATGCGTTCCAGTTCTTCAGGCGTAACAGCTGCAAAATGGGTAAAATCAAAGCGCAGCCGCTGGGGTTCTACGGCAGAACCAGCCTGGTGGACATGCTCCCCTAAAACCTGCTGCAAGGCTTTATGCAGAAGATGGGTGGCGGTATGATTCCGGGCAGTAGCCCAGCGGGCTTGAGCATCAACGGACATAGTAACAGGATCTGTACCCTTGACATGCCCTGAAACCACACCGGCATGCACAATTTTACCGTCAGGCATTTTTTTCGTCGTCGTAATTTTTATTTTTCCATGGGGAGCCAGTATTTCGCCCTGATCACCTACTTGCCCACCCCCTTCGGGATAGAAAGGTGTATCGGGAACTACAACATACACTTCATCACCGTCGGTGACCTCAGCAACCAGTTCTCCCTCTTTAATCAGAGCCAAAATGCTGACCTTACTGGTTAAGCCGTCATAGCCGCTAAAGGTTGTGGCCGGCGCATCACCAATAAGATTGGTCACTGTTAAAGCCAGATCCCAGGCCCGTGCTTCCTGGCGAGCAGCTCTGGCCCTTTTCCTTTGTTCCTCCATGGCCTGATTAAAACCTGCCAGGTCTACCTTTAAACCCGTTTCCTCCGCAATGTCCTGGGTTAAATCCAAAGGAAAGCCAAATGTATCGTACAAACGGAATATTTCCTCCCCTGGTATAGTATCCTGGCCCTCTTCCTTTAATCTCTTCACAATATCCTGTACCAGACGCAATCCGTCATTGAGCGTCTCATGAAATCTTTCTTCCTCTATACGGATAATTTTCGCTACATAATCCATATTATCCTGTATTTCCGGGTAAGCCCCTTTCATCAAATCGACTACCACCGGCACCAGCCTGTACATAAAAGGCTCATCAATACCCAGGACTTTACCAAAGCGTACGGCTCTTCTTAAGATACGGCGTAAAACATAACCTCTTCCCTCATTCCCGGGCAATACACCATCACTTACCAGGAACGTACAGGAACGAATATGGTCAGCAATAACCCTGAAGGGAAAGCCTCTCTGATCACCATGATAAGGTTTGCCGCAGAGCTCCTCTACACTCTGGATAATTCTTTTCAGCAAATCTGTATCATAATTACTTTCTACTCCCTGTACCACCGAAGTGATTCTTTCCAAACCCATACCGGTGTCGATGCTAGGCCGCGGTAAAGGTGTCATAGTCCCATCGGCATCGCGGTTATACTGCATAAACACCAGATTCCAGATTTCCAAATAACGGTCACAATCACACTTTCCTATGCCGCAGTTGGGGCCACAGGTATATTTCTCTCCCCGGTCAATCAAAATTTCACTGCAGGGTCCACAGGGTCCGGTATCGCCCATGGCCCAGAAATTATCTTTCTCGCCGAGTCTGATGATTCTCTCGGCAGGTATGGGGGTTAATTCCTGCCACAATTGAAAAGCCTCATCATCATCTTTGTAGATGGTGGCATATAATTTATCTTCCGGAAGCCTTAACACCTTGGTGAGGAATTCCCACGCATAGATGATAGCATCTCTTTTAAAATAATCCCCGAAGGAGAAGTTCCCCAGCATCTCAAAGAAAGTATGATGGCGGGCCGTTCTGCCTACGGTGTCTAAATCATTGTGTTTTCCACCGGCTCTTACACATTTTTGCGCCGTGGTAGCCCGGGAATAGGGGCGTTTTTCCAAACCTAAGAATACATCTTTAAACTGGTTCATCCCTGCATTGGTAAACAATAAAGTGGGGTCATTATGGGGTACAAGAGAAGAACTTGCTACACGCGTATGGCCTTTACTTTCAAAATACTTCAAAAACATTTCGCGGATTTCATTACCACTTAGCATATGTAAACCCTCCTTTTCGTTTTCTTAAATTTAATTAAAAAAACTCCCATCACTAACACTTTCGTGTCAGGGACGAGAGCTCGTCTCGCGGTACCACCCTGCTTACTACCGCCCCATAAGCGGTCACTTTATCGGTACATGACCAAGCATGTAAGGGTATGCCCCCCGCTGAAGTCATCCCCCAGCAACTCCGGGATGGCTTTCAACCAAACCTCCTGGGAAACCTTACAGCCCCGGGTTTCCTCTCTGTACAGGCGGTGTAGTCTACTAATCCCTTCACGGTTTTTTCCATTATTAATCAATATGTTAATTATACGAAAAGGGCATATTCTTGTCAATGAAGCTCAAAATAGGCGAACAAAGATATATTTAAGAAGAATCTTGCTTATAGCGGCCAGGGGAATGGCCGTTACCAGACCGGGTAGGCCCCATAAGTGTCCACCTGCCAGCAAGGCGAAAATAATGACCAAAGGGTGCAATCCAACACAATCACCCAGTATTTTAGGCGAGATAATATTTCCTTCAATTTGCTGGACTAAAAACATCACACCCAGTACATAAAGGGCTAACCATTTTGATTTTATCAGTGCCAGTAAGAAAGCAGGTATTGTACCGATAATAGCACCAAAATAAGGGATGAAATTTGTAAGGCCAACAATAATCCCTAAAAGTACGGGGAAATCCATACCGATTAAGTACATTCCCAAAGTGGTAAGTATGGCCACCAACAGGGCCACCAGAAGATTCCCCCTGATAAATTTACGTAAAACTTGGTTAATCTCACAAGTAATTTGGGCTGCTTCTCCCCGAAAACGTACCGGAATCAGCATTAACGGATATTTACCTAAATTATTAAATTCTTTTAAAATATAAAAACTTAAGATAGGAGCAAGGATTAAGTTAAAACTTTGAGCAAAAAAATTAATAATACCCTGGACCAGACTCTGTATTATCGTGATAACCATGCTTTCAACACGAAAAATGGTTTCATCGGTAACCTGTCTGATACTGTCGGGAATGGGAACACGACTATAGCCCTTTTGTATTTCTCTAATTGTATCCTGTATCGAGCGGGTATATTCGGGAACTAATTCAATCAGTTTGTTAAGGTCAACCAGGATGATAGGCAATGCGTAAAAAACCAGCAGGAGGAAAGTCCCTACAAAGAAAAAATAAATGAAAATAATGGCCCAGGCCCGGGGTATTCTATTTTGTTCCAATATATCCACAAAAGGATCCAAAATATAGGCAATGATAAAACCGATAAAAAAGGGTGTTAAAACTGCCCTAACGGACCAAAAAAACCAAAAAAGCAGCATTAAGACCAGCAAGGTACCGGAAATACGTAAAACTTTATAATTCATTGCTCCCCGCCACTTTAAATTAAAATGCCTTACCCCTGTCGTGATAAAAAAGCAAGCTTAAAGCTTGCTTTCATCTTTTCTACTATTTTTTCATGAAACGTCTAAAATCATGTGTCATCTCTGACAGAACTTTGCCAGCCCTACGGCCTATTTTCTTTGTTCTCCCCGTGAGATATTTTTGCGGGGTTGGTTTCATTTGGGGACTAGTAAAGAGTCCGACTAAGGTTCCAAGTATTCCACCAACGAGAAGGCCATTGATAAAGCTCCGCCGCACACCATCACCTCCTAACTTTATAGGATGCTTGCTGGCTCATGAAAATCAATCAAACTGCCATCTTCGCCAACTGAATAAATTTTAATGTTATCACCCTGTTTTTGATATTCCACAAAACATTCCCAGCAATAAAATTGGTCCGCACCAACTTTACCCACAGATTTACCATTACAAACCGGACATCTCAATGTCTTCCCTCTCCCTTACATTCTCTTAATCTGCCACAATAAAAACATCATCGCCATAGGTTAAGACATCGTTTTGGGCTATTACCGTCCTTCCTATTAAGATATCTTTAAGGTAACCGTCGGATATTTCATACCCCACCACATTACCATTACTTTCTTCGATGACGATGTCTTCTACAGTGCCCAGGTTTTTTCCACTTGCTGTCATAACCCATGAACCGGAGTAAGTATTTTTTTCAACAGGCACGCTTTTTACTTTCAGATTTTCTTCTTTAGTTTTTATAAAAATAACATCTCTCCCTATGCTACCGATATTTCCCCACGGGACATAACATATCTCATTATCCGGTGATGTAACATAAATCCCGGAAATTCTGCTGTTTTCCTGAACCTCTATTTCCCTTACATAGCCTACTAACTGTCCCGTTGCGGTTTCGATTACGGGGAGATTTTTGAGTTCGCGTCCCTTTTTCATCTTTTATTACCTTACTCATATAAACAATGGCATTATCTTTATTATTGCCAGCAAACTCTAGAAGGATTCACTGCTAAAAAATTACCATAAATAAAAGCTCCTGCGTGTCTTCCACTGTTATGCTGTTCTTTCAAAGATACATTGGAACTTAAGGGCTTCTATCCCCTAAGACCCTGTTCAGGAAAAATATTCTTTCCTGGACACCAAAAAAGCCGTTTGCACGGCTTTTTTAGTGTTCTGAGAAAATCACTTCATCGATTGTTCCACCACCCACAACCAGATCACCCTGATAATAAACCACGGCCTGGCCTGGGGTAATGGCTCTCTGGGCCTCCCTGAACTCTACCTTTACTCTTCCGTCAGGCTGCATGAAGATAACAGCAGAGGCCGGCTCTGCGCCATATCTGATTTTGGCCTCTACTTCCAGGGGACTTTTTAGTTCACTGATAGAAATAAAGTTATTATCCCTGGCTAACAGTGCCTTCTGGTAAACATCCTCATCAGTACCGATGATGACGGCATTCCTTTTTGTATCCAGAGCCAAAACATAGGCGGGATAGCCCAGAGCCAGCCCCAGACCTTTGCGCTGTCCAACAGTATAAAAGGGCAAACCCTGGTGGGTGCCTATCTTCTCACCTTTGGTATTGAGAAAAGGACCGGGTTTTATCTCACTGGGCGGAACTCTTTCCCTGAGGAAATTCTTATAATTATTATCGCTGACAAAACATATTTCCTGGCTATCGGGTTTATCGGCCACCAAAAGTCCCAGCTCCGCTGCTTTTTGCCTGATTTGGGGTTTCGTATAATCACCCAGGGGAAACAGTGTTTGAGCTAACTGTTCCTGGGTCATACTGTACAGGGCATAAGTCTGGTCCTTATGGGCATCCACAGATTTTCTTAAAAGGTAACGCCGCCGTTCTTGATCATAGTTTATCCTGGCATAATGGCCGGTCGCAATAAAGTCAGTTTCCAATCCTTTAGCCTTATGCAGAAAAGCTTCAAACTTGACATAACGGTTACAGGCAATACAGGGATTAGGGGTACGGCCCTTCATGTATTCATCTGTAAAGTAATTGATTACCTTTTCTTCAAAGAGATGACGAAAGTTCATGACATAGTAGGGAATCCCCAGTTTGTCAGCGACTCGCCTGGCATCATTGACAGCCGAAAGGGAACAACAGCCTCCCGCTTTCTCATCTTCTTTACCTGCCTGCCAGATCTGCATGGTTACACCGATGACTTCATAACCCTGTTCTTTTAACAGAGCTGCTGCCACCGAACTGTCAACACCACCGCTCATAGCCACGATTACCCTTTTTTTCCCTGACATCGGAATCACCCCTTTCTTTATTTCTACAAACTAATGACAAACTCATTCTTACAGTTTGTTATTATTCTTAACGTTTCCCGCAAAATAAAACGCAGCTAAAGCTGCGTTATTAAATATTATCTTGCTGCTTGTTTAGCTTTATAATCTTCTATGGCTTTATGGAGGGCATCAGCAGCCAGATTGGAACAGTGCATTTTGGCAGGGGGCAGTCCTCCCAGGGCCTCTGCTACAGCTTTATTGGTGATAGCCAGAGCTTCATCGATGGTTTTCCCCTTAACCATTTCCGTCACCATACTGCTGGTAGCAATGGCAGCGCCACAACCAAAGGTTTTGAATTTCACATCTTTAATAATATCATCTTCAACTAAGATGGAAATTCTCATGATATCGCCGCAGGCGGCATTACCCAATTCACCCACGCCGCTGGCATTTTCGATTTCCCCCACGTTGCGGGGATTGGTAAAATGTTCCATTACTTTTTCAGAGTACATGCTTGACACTCCTTTCGCTGCTGCTGAAAGAGAGGAGACATGATACGCAGACGCTCCACAATAGGCGGCAGTACCTCCAGAACATAATCAATGTCTTCCTCTGTATTTGCTTTACCTAAAGTCATCCTGACAGAACCGTGGGCAATTTCATGGCAGATACCCATGGCCATTAATACGTGGGATGGGTCTAAGGATCCGGAAGTACAGGCGGAACCGCTTGATGCTGCAATACCCTTCATATCCAAGGAAAGCAGCAGAGACTCACCCTCTACAAATTCAAAACTAACATTCACATTGTTGGGAACTCTCTGTTCCGGGTGACCATTTAAACGGACGTGGGGAATTCTCTTCATAATTCCGTTAATTAAACGGTCACGTAATTTGGCTATTCTTGGCATTTCCGTTTCCATTTCTTTTGCCGCCAGTTCGGCAGCCAGGCCAAGTCCTACAATACCTGGTAAATTTTCCGTGCCGGGGCGCCTTCTCCTTTCCTGTCCGCCGCCAAAGGTCAGGGGCTTAAGACCAACCCCCCTGCGGATATAGAGAAAACCAATACCTTTAGGCGCATAAATTTTATGCCCCGATCCTGAAAGCAGGTCAATATTCATCTTATCCACGTCTACGGGAATCTTCCCCAGAGACTGTACGGCATCGGTATGGAAGATAATGCCGTGTTCTTTGGCTATTTTTCCTATTTCATGAACAGGCTGAATGGAACCCACTTCATTGTTGGCATGCATAATGGTAATCAGAATCGTTTCTTTGGTGATGGCCTTTTTTAAATCTTCCAGTCTGATGATCCCATACTCATCTACGGGCAGAACCGTAACGGTATAGCCCAGTTTCTCTAAATTCTTACATGTATCTAGTACGGCATGGTGTTCCACCGCAGAAGTGATAATGTGTTTTCCTTTGCTGGCATAGGTTTGGGCAATACCGGTAATGGCTAAATTGTCCGCCTCCGTACCACCACTGGTAAAAATAATTTCCTCGGGCTTGGCATTAATCAGTTTAGCTACCTGCTCTCTGGCTTTTTCCAAACCTTGTTTAGCCTCACGGCCGAAAACATGGATACTGGAAGGGTTACCAAACTTATTGGTCATATAATCCAGTACAATTTCCGCAACTTCCGGTCTTACAGGAGTAGTTGCACTATGGTCCAGGTAAACTCTACGCAAGCGACCCATCTCCTTTTAGTTTAGATATAATACATTAAATTGTTTTGCGCTTTAATCTTTTCAGCATCTCGCACCATGTCGGCCAGGGTAATAGAATCGATTACCTCTGCCAAGCTGTCACGCATCTTCTGCCAAATGGTACGGGTAATACAGGTAGGTGCATTTTTGCACTTTTCCGGTTCCTCTTCACTGACACATTCCGTAGGTGCCAGGGGCCCTTCCAAAACCCTGATGATATCTCCCACTGTGATATTAGCCGGTTCACGGGCCAGTACATATCCCCCTTGAGCACCACGTATACTTTTAACCAGACCCGCTTTTCTTAAGACTGCCATCAGCTGTTCCAGGTAATGTTCGGAAATCCCCTGTCTCTCAGCTATCCCTTTTAAGGCAACAGGGCCGTCTCCAAAATGTTCAGCAAGGTCAAACATGGCTTTGACACCGTAACGACCTTTGGTGGATAGCTTCACTATCGTCACCCCAATTATATCCGAGTATTTTTATCGGTTTTGTTGTTAGTTTAACATCATAGTTTCCCTATGTCAAGGGTTTCCACAAAGAAAACTTGTACTTTGGCCAACCTAAGGCGTAAGAAAACGCAAGCTAAGCCTGCGATTTATAATCATTATTTGCCCTCAGTTTCCTCTTTATGTATTACGCCCCTATCCTGTCCAGTCATGGCTGGCTGGTAATAGCGAACGGTCTTCATTTCCTCAGGGAGATACTGTTGTTTTACATTATGCCCCGGGTAATCATGGGGATATTTATAGCCTTTCCCATGTCCCAGGCTTGCTGCTCCGGGGTAATGAGCATCTCTTAAGTGTAAGGGCACCTGCCCGTATTGTCCTTTTTTTACATCCTCCAGGGCCTTGTCAATACCTACCAGTACAGAATTGCTTTTAGGGGCGCAGGCAATATAGAGGGCTGCCTCAGCCAGGATAAGTCTCCCTTCAGGTAAACCCACATATTCCAAACCCTGGACCGCCGCCTGAGCCACAACCAGGGCTTGAGGATCAGCCAGCCCTACATCTTCAGCCGCATGGATTAAAATTCTGCGCGCAATAAGGCGCGGGTCTTCACCGGCATGGAGCATGCGGGCTAAATAATGGAGAGTGGCATCGGGATCAGATCCTCGCATGCTTTTGATAAAGGCGGAAATCACATCATAATGCTGATCGCCAACTTTGTCATAAACCACGGCTTTTTCCTGAATAGATTCCTCCGCCACCGCTAAATCGATGACCCTTACGCCTTTTTCATTGGGAGGAGTTGAGAGCACGGCCAGTTCAAGACCGTTCAGGGCTAATCTTGCGTCTCCCCGGGCCGATTCCGCCAAGTGGTTTAAGGCCTCAGGTGTAATCTCCACCCGGTAAGTACCCAGTCCTCTCTCTTCATCTTGCAAGGCTTTCTGTAAAAGAACAATAATATTTTCCTTCGTTAAAGGCTGTAAACGGAAAATCCGGGAACGGGAAAGCAGTGCTGAGTTCACACTGAAGTAAGGGTTCTCTGTGGTAGCCCCAATTAAGACAATTTTCCCCTCTTCTACAGCGGGAAGGAGAGCATCCTGCTGGGCTTTGTTAAAACGATGAATTTCATCTATAAAAAGAATGGTTCCCTGACCATAAAAGCCCAAACGTTCTTCCGCTTCTTTAACCACCTGCCTGAGGTCATTGACACCGGAAGTGACCGCATTCAATTTAACAAAATGAGATTTGGTAGTTTGTGCAATCACATAGGCCAAGCTCGTCTTGCCCGTACCCGGGGGACCATAAAAAATGAGGGAACCTAACTGGTCCGCCTCAATGGCTCTTCGTAAGAGCTTTCCCTTACCCAAAATCTCTTCCTGCCCCACCACTTCATCCAAAGAAGCGGGCCGCAATCGGGCGGCTAAGGGAGCCTTTCCTTTCAGCGTTCTTTCCTGAACATGTGAAAAGAGATCCATGAAAACATCACCCTTTAGGCCAGTTTAGCCATCACACGCAAAGCATAATCTATATCTTCATTATTGACATCTTTATGGGTAACAAAACGAATTCTTCCAGCACCATAACCGTTAGCCTTTATACCATTTTCATTTAACCTATTGATAAATTCGCTGACCGTCATGACACCCGGTTTAATATGAGCTACAACAATATTGGTTTCCACACCTTCTGCATCAATGTGCAGGTAAGGTATCTCTGCTATCCCTGCCGCTAACCTTTTGGCCTTTTCGTGGTCTTCTGCCAGGCGATCCACCATTTTTTCCAGGGCCACGATCCCCGCAGCGGCCATAATACCGATTTGCCTGAAACCTCCCCCCACCATTTTTCGCCATTTTCGGGCTCTGGCGATAAACTCCCGGGAACCCACCAGGACGGAACCCATGGGAGCGCCTAGCCCCTTAGACAGACAAAACTGAACAGAGTCCACCCCTTTTACTAGTTCTTTCACATCACATCCACAGGCCACGGCCGCGTTAAAAATTCTTGCCCCGTCCACATGAATGCGTAGGCCAAGTTGATGGGCGCACTGCACAATCCCCTGCATTTCCCGGGGTGTGGTCACACTGCCTCCTCCCCGGTTATGGGTATTCTCCAAACAAAGGAGAGTAGGTGTGGGAAAATGGATATTGGCAGGGCGAAGGTGACTCTGAATAAGCTCCGGTGTTAATTTACCCCTTATCCCCGGGATGGTACAGGGCTGAACACCCGCTAAAGCCGCCATACCTCCCACTTCATAGTAATAGATATGGCTCTCGGCTTCCAGTAACACCTCATCCCCTTTCTGGGTATGGGTCAAAAGAGCAACCAGGTTACCCATGGTGCCGCTGGCCACAAAAAGCCCCGCTGCAAAACCCAGTTTGGCTGCAGCCAGCTCCTCTAACTTATTCACAGTGGGATCTTCGCCGTAAACATCATCACCTACTTCGGCCCGGTACATGGCCTCTCTCATTTCTGGAGTTGGAACTGTTACCGTATCACTTCTCAAATCAACAATTCTCATATTATTTACCTCCATGCTGAAGCTCATTTTTATGAAATTCTCGTTATGAAGGATAAACTCCTGCCTGTCCGGGCGAAATTATCGGCAAAGAATTCTAAGAAAAAAAGAGGGATATATTCCCTCTTAAAAGCAAGCTACTCAACCTTATCCGATTTACAGCATCTGATCTAATATTTTGGCCAGCTGGGCTTTCGGCATAAATCCAACCAAACGATTAACTTCTTTGCCGTTTTTAAAAAGGACCATGGTAGGAATGCTCATAATCCCGTATTCGGAAGCAGTCTTGCTGTTTTCATCTACATTTAGTTTTCCTACTTTAACCTTACCTTCATAATCGGCAGCTACCTCATCAATAATCGGGGCAATCATCTTACAGGGTCCACACCAGGCTGCCCAGAAGTCCACTAAAACAGGTTGGGCCGAATCCAGGACCTCATTCTTAAAATTGCTATCAGTGAGCTGAATCACTTTATCGCTAGCCATTTTTCTTCCTCCTATTTAATAAAATTACTTATTATAGTCATCAATTCATCCAGGGTCTCCTCGCTGTTTTCCTCCCGGATGGCTTGATGTAAACATTTTTTCACGTGACTCTCCATGATTAAAACACCAACCTTGGATATAGCTGCTCTCACTGCAGAGATTTGTACAAGGATATCAACACAGCAGGCATCATTGTCAATCATGCGCTGAATACCCTTAAGCTGTCCTTCGATGCGGCTAAGTCTTCGCTTAATGTTTTCTACTTGAGCCTTATGGTCCTCCACAGCACCGCCCCCAATATACCCCCCATGGGTATCATCTGTGTACATTATATGATTATTATTTTAGAGAAGTCAAGAGTCTATCCAAAAATTCCTTTAATAAATTTTTATATATTTCCTTAAATAAAATCTTTTATCAGGTCATTAATGACTTGTGCTGCCAGAAACAGCCCTGCTACTGAAGGAACAAAAGAAATACTCCCGGGTATTTGCCTTTTTGCTGCACAGTGTGCATCCCCACCCGGACAGATACAATACTTGCTGCAACTGGCTTTTTCCTGGTCAGGTTTACGAGGTGATTCTGGAGAATATACAACCTTAAGTCCTTTCGTTATCCCCCTCTTTTTTAATTCTTTACGCATAATCCGGGCTAAGGGACAAATTTGGGTTTCACTGATATCGGCTACCTTCAGTTTCGTGGGGTCCAGCTTATTACCTGCACCCATGGCTGAGACAACGGGAATACCTAAACTAAAAGCCTTTTCAATGATCATAAGTTTTCCCGCTACTGTATCGATGGCATCCACTATATAATCACAGTCTTTTTCCACAAGCCTGTCCACTGTTTCTGGCGAAACAAATTCCTGATAGGCAGTAACCTGTGCTTCGGGATTGATATCTAAAATACGTTCCCTCATTACCTCAACTTTAGCTCTGCCCACCGTAGAGTGAAGAGCCGGTAATTGTCTATTTACATTGGTTAAGCAGATCTCATCAAAATCTACCAGTACCAAATGTCCGATACCGGCACGAGCCAGGGCCTCAACAGTATAAGAACCTACCCCGCCCACACCGAAAACTTCTACTTTGCTTTGACCCAATTTCTGCAGGGCCTCTTTGCCGATCAAAATTTCTGTACGGGAAAATTTATGCAGCAAGCTTAATACCTCCGTAAACCAGCCTCAATATTTATTTTAGCCATTTCTTCATCTGGCACGATAACAATTATTGGATGAAATGTTAATACAAAGAAAAAGCTTGACAATACAGTCAAGCCCCACCACTGTAAAATTTTGTTATTGTTCTGACTTAAAATAAAACCCCACACATGCCGTGGGGCCGTTGTTTTGAACCTGCTCTAAAGCAGGTGGGTACCCTCCTGATAGCTTTTTGCGTCCCGTCGCAGCGGGCTTGCAAGCCACTACCAGAGCCCAGGTTCCCTATGTGATGGTGTTGGCTCAAAACTATACGGCACATTCACGGGCACCGCAGGGTATTCATTAATTCTGCTAACTTAATGTTAACACAAGAAGGTCTCTAATTCAAGTTTTTAACCCCTTATGAGGCCTTTTTATAATATATATCCGTCACTTCCGTTTAAGTTTACTTTTTCCTAAACATTTATCTTTATATGCAGCTCTTTTAACTGTTTGGGTGAAACCGGCGAGGGAGCCTGTGTCATTAAATCCATGGCACTCTGGGTTTTGGGGAAAGCAATCACATCACGAATAGTATTCTTTTTGGCCATCAACATGATCAGGCGGTCAATGCCAAAAGCTATACCGCCATGAGGAGGTACACCGTATTCAAATGCGTCTAAAAGGAAACCGAATTTATCCTGGGCTTCTTCTTTGGAAAAACCTAATGTTTTAAACATCAGTTCCTGGATTGCCCTGCGGTGAATCCGGATACTGCCGCCTCCTATTTCAATACCGTTTAAGACCATATCATAGGCCTGGGCTCTGACTTTCCCCGGATCTGTTTCCATAAGGGGAATATCCTCCTCTACCGGAGAAGTAAAAGGATGGTGCATGGCCACATAACGGCCTTCCTCTTTGTCGTACTCTAAGAGGGGGAAATCTACCACCCACAAGAAATTATACTCGTCGGAATTGATGAGATTTAATCTTCTGGCTAATTCTAATCTGAGATGCCCCAGGGAAGCAGCCACCACTGCCGGCTCATCGGCAACAAAAAGCAGCAAATCCCCTGGTTCACCGTGCATTTTAGTAATGAGAGCTGTCAACTCTTCCTCCTTAAAGAACTTGGCGATAGGGGATTTGACCCCTTCCTCAGTCAAAAGAATGTAAGCAAGTCCCTTGGCGCCATAGATGCTGACAAATTTGGTTAAATCATCAATATCCTTACGGGAATAATGGGCACACCCTTTGGCATTGATGCCTTTTACCTGTCCGCCGTTTTGTAAAGCCTGGGAGAATACTTTGAATTCAGCATTCTTAACTTCTTCCCCCACATTGACCAGTTCCAGACCAAACCTCATATCGGGTTTGTCTACCCCGAAACGATCCATAGCCTCCCTATAAGTAAGCCGCGGTAAAGGTGTTTCGATTTCCACACCTAAGGTTTCTTTAAAAATAAAAGCAATCATTTCCTCCATAATGGTAAGCACATCATCCCGCTGGACAAAGGACATTTCCACATCAAGCTGGGTAAATTCAGGCTGCCTGTCGGCCCGCAAATCTTCGTCCCGGAAACAACGGACAATCTGGAAATATTTGTCCAGACCAGAAACCATCAAAAGCTGCTTAAAGATCTGGGGAGACTGGGGTAAAGCATAAAACTCACCCTTATGTATCCGGCTGGGCACAAGATAATCCCGGGCACCCTCCGGTGTGCTTTTGGTCAACATGGGTGTTTCCACTTCAATAAAACCCCTGTCGGAAAAATAATCACGGATGGCTTTTACTGTCTTATGCCGCAGGATTAAGGCTTGCTGCATTTCCGGGCGGCGCAGGTCCAGATAGCGGTACTTGAGGCGAATTGTCTCATCAACAAGAACGTCATCGGCAATATAAAAAGGCGGTGTTTTAGCAGGGTTCAGGATGCGGAAATCCTTAACCAGGACATCAATTTCTCCCGTAGGCAGATTAGGGTTAACAGTTCCTTCCGGCCGGGGAACCACTTTTCCTACCACAGCCAGGACATATTCGTTGCGGACACTTTCTGCCTTGTTAAACAGCTCAGTACCTATCTCGGGGTTAAAAACCACCTGAACGATACCTTCCCGGTCCCTTAAATCAACAAAAATAACTCCTCCATGGTCCCGCCGTTTGTTTACCCAGCCCATGAGTGTTACCTCCTGGCCGACATGGGTTTTATTAAGATAACCGCAGTAATGGCTGCGCTTTAAGCCTTGCATTGATTCACTCATAGTATACCCTCCTTGTACAATTCCGCCATGAGATATTCCACAATATTTTCCAGCGGTATTTCTACCTGCTGGCTGTTAGCCATCTTCCTTACCATGGCCGTGTTCTTTTTTATTTCCTCCTCACCCAGTATGACCGTTAAGAAAGCATTCATCCGGTCAGCAGCTTTCAACTGGGCCTTTAAGCTGCGCTCCAGGTAATCCCGCTCTACAATCACACCCCTCTGCCGCAAAGATTGGGCTAAGTTGAAAGCCCTGGCCTGGGCTTCTTCCCCCAAAGAGGCAATGAAAACATGGAGTGCTTCTCTAGTAGGCAGAACAATACCTTGCTGCTCTAAAGTAAGAAGAATGCGCTCCATCCCCAGGGCAAAACCAATACCAGGCGTGTCAGGTCCTCCACACTGGGCTATGAGACCATTGTACCTGCCTCCTCCCCCGATGGAGCTCTGGGCCCCGATACCCTGGGCAGTGATTTCAAAGGCTGTTCCTGTATAATAGTCTAAACCCCTTACCAGCCTGGGATTTAAAACATAGGATACACCTAAAGCCTGTAAATAGCCCTTAACCTTTTCCAGGTGCGTACTACAGTCCTCACACAGAGTCTCACTGGTGGTAGGTGCTCCCTGGGTTAACTCCTGGCAGCCGGGATTCTTGCAATCCAGTATCCGCATGGGATTCTTCTCATATCTGCCCTGGCAGGTAGAGCATAATTTAGCTCTATTCTTTTCCAGAAACTTTTGCAGTTCTTCCCGGTGCCTGGGGCGACAAACAGGACACCCCACACTGTTAAGTTCTACCGATAAGCCCGTTAACCCCAGACGTCCATAGATATCCATGGCCATGGCGATGATTTCGGCATCTACACTGGGGTCATTGGAACCAAAGACTTCTACCCCATACTGGTGAAACTGGCGGTAACGCCCGGCCTGGGGCCTGTCATAGCGAAACATGGGGCCGATATAATACAGCTTGGTAGGCTGAGGATTGGCATACATTTTATGCTCCAGAAAAGCCCGAACTGTAGGTGCTGTGCCTTCGGGCCGCAGGGTAAGGCTCCGCTCCCCCCTGTCGGTGAAGGTATACATCTCTTTCTCCACTATATCTGTGGTTTCACCTACACCTCTCTGAAACAACTCAGTATGTTCAAAAATAGGCGTCCGGATTTCCTGATAGCCATATTGCTTACTGACCAGGCGCAGTAATTCCTCCAGGTAATGCCATTTGCCCATTTCCGAAGGCAGGATATCGTTTGTGCCTCGCGGCCGTATAGTGAGCATTCGTCTCTAAACCCTCCTTACTGAGATATTTACTGAGATATATAGATATTGTGGAAATATAAAAACCCGCCCCCTGCTTTGGGACGAGTTAAACCCGCGGTACCACCCACATTGAACAATAAATGTTCCTCTCTTACACGCTAACGGTGTGCCCGGGCTTGCCTACTGCTTTCGGCAAGTCAACTCAGGAGTGTTCTTCACTAGCGCTTCATGGTAAGGATTCCAGTCATGTCCTCACCTCCCTGGGATGAAGGAGGCTAATTACTCTCTCCGTCACAGTTATTGTCACAGTTATTCACCTTATACATGACAATTATTGTATACAAAGGACGCAAGCTTGTCAACTTTCTGCTTAATAATGGTTTCCAGGCGGTTTAAATACACCTCAAGATCCTTAGGATTATAGATATTTTCTAGGGTCCAGTCTTTTACATTAACCAGTTTACTGCCGGAACCCACACCAAAACCGAGAATGGTTTGCCTTTCTTCCATCATTTGGATGTTATAGAGGCAGACCTGACCAGGAAGCGCATAACCCACATTCTCCCCCCGGGCAAAGATTTCTTTTTGCCTGTAAAGGTAATAGGGGATATACCCAGCCTCATTTAGGGTTTGCTGGGCTAAATCCATCATTTCCTTATCCTCATTATTATGAGACAGTTTTATGCCTTCCTGGCGATAATAAGCCGCTCTTTTCACCGCCAGGGCATGGAGCGTAATATTTTCAGGCCTGAGGGCAATAACTTGCGCCAGTGTTTCTTGGAGAATGTCCAGGTTTTCCCCGGGGAGACCAATAATTAGATCCATATTGATCACAGGAATACCTAACTTTTTCGCCAGATAGAAAGCATCGATTATTTGCCGGGTCGTATGTATGCGTCCAATCAATTCCAGGGTTTCCTGGTGCATAGTCTGGGGATTGATACTTAATCTTGTCACCTGGTGATTTGTTAAAATCCTAAGCTTTTCTTCGTCAATGGTATCGGGCCTGCCGCCCTCTACTGTAAATTCCATGGTAGAAATCAGGTTAAAATGATGGGCAATACTGGTTAGAAGCCCGTCCAACTGCCCTGCCGTAAGGAGCGTTGGCGTCCCCCCGCCGATATATACTGTTTGCACGAGAAAACCATGTTCTTTAAGAAATGCGCCAATACCCGCCATTTCCCTGGCAAGCCCTGCTAAATAAGGATCTAAGAGATACCCCCAGCGTTTCAAGGAAAAAGCAGGAAAGGAACAATAATGACAGCGGGTAGGGCAAAAAGGGATACCTACATAGATACTAATCAGTCTTTTGGCTTCTTCCTTAGGCAGCAAAAAATCCCGCTGCAGTCTGGCAATACCTGTCACCAGTTGCGCCTTATAGCTGTTTAAACCATACTCTGCTTTAAGGATTTTCTCAATTGTTTCTGGGGTAAAATCCTGGTCCAGCAAGCGGTGGACAATTTTCGTGGGACGAACCCCTGTCAAAATTCCCCAGGGACTCGGCAACAAGTCCAGGTTCTGGGTGAGTAATTTATGTACAGCCAGGCGTAAAATACGTCTCCGCTGATTAACCGGGTCCTCTCCCGTTAAGCTGTGGGGTTTTATTTCTTCCTTATGGGAATAAACAGTTCCCCCATAAACAAGGGTTACCTGAAAAAATTTTTCAGCTTTATCCCTTTCCACATAAAGAAGGGTGTCAGGTTCCTCTAACCCCCCACCTTCCACCACAACACGGGGAAAATAAATCCTTAAAAGGTCCGTCAAGACCCAGGGATCCTCCGGGTCCTGAGAGATAACGGCTATTCTTTTCATCATCAACGGAAAAAAGGGTTATAGCCCTTTTCCCGGCCGATGGTGGTATCAGGACCATGGCCCGGATAAACCACGATTTTATCATCCAGGGTAAAAAGTTTAGTTTTAATGGAATTGATCAGTTCCGTGTAAGACCCGCCCGGTAAGTCTGTACGACCGATGGAACCGTCAAAAAGGGTATCACCGGTAAAGCAAACATCTTCCCCTAAAAGACAGATACCACCTCGGGTGTGTCCAGGGGTATGCAGGACCGTAAAACGCATTTTTCCTACCTCTAAAACATCTCCATCCTTAAGAAGTTTATCGGCTGCTGGCTGACTGATGTTTTTTCCCAGGTAAATGGACAAATTTTTGGCACCATCTGTCAACATGGGGGCATCTAATTCATGGATGAGAATACTTGCTCCCGTTAATTCTTTTAGCTTCTGATTGGCCCCGATGTGGTCCCCATGGCCATGGGTATTCACAATATACTTTACTTTTAACCCATGCTTTTCAATTTCCCGAAAGATTTTCTGCCCCTCGGCACCGGGATCAATAATTAAAGCTTCCTTGCTCTCATCAAAGACAATATAACAATTGGCTTCAATGGGACCGACCGGTAAAATTAAAATCTCCATGAAATTTCCTCCTTTAGAATAATTTCCGGCTATCTAAAAGCATGGTCACAGGACCATCATTCATGATTTCCACCAGCATATGGGCCTGGAACACGCCGGTTGCAACACCAATTCCCTGTTGTTTTAATAACTCTACAAAATAACCATACAGCCGTTCCGCCTCGGCGGGGGATGCAGCCTCCGTAAAACTGGGCCTGCGCCCCTGGCGGCAGTCACCAAAAAGGGTAAACTGGGAAACTACCAGAATTTCTCCTTCTATATCCTTGAGGGATAAATTCATTTTCCCCTCTTTATCCTCAAAAATGCGTAAATTTACTATTTTTTCCGCCAGATAGCGGGCATCTGCTTCCTGGTCTCCTTGCCCCACCCCTAATAAAACAACCAGACCACGCCCTATACTGCCGGTAATCATGTTATCAACTGTGACAGAGCCTCTTTTTACTCTCTGGACAACAGCCCGCACCCTATTCCCCTCCTACTTATTCGGTATGACCCTGTGAACTTCGATGACATCCTTAATCTTTTTAATCTTTTCCATAATATTATTCAGATGACTTAAATTACGAATTTCTATTTTCAGGTTAACGGTAGCCAGGTTCTGGCGCACAGCCCTGGCATGAATGGCATTAATCTGCACCTTCATATCGGCAATAGTAGTCATGATATCTGTGGCCAGGCGAGGCCTGTCCAGGGCGATGACCTCAATTTCCACCTGATAGGCTGCTGTAGAATCCTGGTCCCAGGTTACATCAACAATGCGTCCTTTCTCCTCATTGTAGTGATAAGTGACATTGGGACAATCGGCCCGGTGTACCGAAACACCGCGTCCCCGGGTGATATATCCTACAATAGGGTCCCCCGGCAGGGGATTGCAGCAGCGGGATAAACGAATGAGCACATCATCAACACCACGCACCCGAATACCGTGGGATGCTTTGCTAAAGCTTTGACTTTTCTTTTCCGCAGGTAACTCCGTTAAGATATTTTCATCAGGCAGTTTTTTACCTTTATAGATATCATCTTTTACTTTGGCAATGACCTGAATAGGACTTAAGCCCCCGTCACCCAGCGAGGCAAAGAATTCATCAGGGTTATTAAAGTTAAACCGCTTAATCACTTCCAGAATGCGGTCGGTCTTTAACAATTCTCCCGGCTCCAGCCCCTGCTTTTTTAGCTCTTTTTCTAATATTTCCTTACCACGGGCAATATTTTCTTCCCGTTTTTCTTTTCTAAACCACTGGCGAATACGATTTTTAGCCTGAGAGGTTTTTACCAGTTTAAGCCAGTCCCGGCTGGGACCGTTGGCCTGTTTAGAGGTAAGGATCTCCACAATGTCTCCATTTTTCAGGGTATAATCCAGAGGTACGATCCGGCCGTTCACTTTACTGCCAATACAGCGATGGCCCACATCAGAGTGAATCCGGTAAGCAAAGTCTATCGGCACCGAACCTGCCGGGAGTTCAATGACATCCCCCTTGGGCGTAAAGACGAAAACCACATCGGAAAAGACATCTATTTTGAGGGTCTCCATAAATTCTTTGGCATCCCGGAGCTCTGTCTGCCATTCCAGAATCTGCCTAAGCCAGGCCAGTCTCTGGTCAAAATCTTTGCTGCCTCCTTTTACTCCCTCTTTATACTTCCAATGGGCAGCAATACCAAACTCCGCCGTACGATGCATCTCAAAAGTCCTAATCTGTATTTCAAAGGGTTCCCCCTGGGGACCCATGACCGTAGTATGCAGGGATTGATACATATTGGGCTTGGGCATGGCAATATAGTCTTTGAAACGCCCTGGAATAGGCTTCCATAAGGTATGCACGATGCCCAAAGCGCCATAACAGTCTTTAATCGACTCCACAATAACCCGCACAGCGATAAGGTCATATATTTCACTGAGCTCTTTACCCTGCTCTTTCATTTTTTTATAGATGCTGTAGAAATGTTTGGGGCGCCCTTGAATGTCAGCCTTAATGCCTACTTCTCCCAGACGTTCCTTTAAAATATTCATCACCTGATCAATATAGGCCTCCCGTTCCCGCCGTTTCATGGAAATACCTTCTACCAGGTGATAGTATTGTTCCGGTTCCAGGTAACGGAAAGCTAAGTCTTCCAGCTCCCATTTTATGGCAAAAATCCCCAGACGATGAGCTAAGGGAGCAAAGATTTCCAGAGTCTCCTCAGCAATCTCCCTCTGTTTCCAGGGAGATTGATGTTTGAGGGTCCGCATGTTATGGAGCCTGTCAGCCAGCTTAATCAACACGACGCGAATATCCTTGGCCATAGCCAAAAACATCTTGCGCAGGTTTTCTACCTGCTGTTCTTCTTTAGAACGAAACTCAATCCTGCTTAATTTGGTAACTCCATCCACCAGCTGGGCAATTTCGGAACCAAATTCCTTTTCCAGTTCAGCCAGGGTTATCTTTGTATCTTCCACTACATCATGGAGCAAACCGCCAGCAATGGTGGGAATATCCAGTTCCAGGCGGGTAAGGATACTGGCTACGGCAACAGGATGAATGATATAAGGTTCTCCTGAGTTACGGCTTTGTCCTTCATGGGCTTTTTCGGCAAAGTTATATGCTTTTTCGATAATACTGAGATCCCCTTGAGGCTGGTATTTTCGTACCTGCTCTAATAAGTCTTGTAAAGACACTTACTTCACCACCATTATTTTTATGGCCCTCTAAAATTCCAGCAAAGACCGTACATCATACCCGGAAAGAACCTTTCTTCCTTCTAAAAAACCAAGCTCAATGAGGAAGGCTACGCCTACAATATGACCTCCCAGTTTCTCCACTAAATCCACCACCGTTTTAATGGTACCTCCCGTGGCCAGGAGATCATCTACCACTAATACCTTTTGGCCCTTTTTGATGCTATCGGCATGGATTTCCAGTTTATCTTCACCATACTCCAGGGTATACTGACCTTTTAGGGTATGATATGGCAACTTACCTTCTTTACGTACCGGAACAAACCCGACTCCTAATTCATAGGCCAAAGGAGCTCCGATCAAAAAACCTCGCGCTTCCGGTCCTGCCACCAGTTCAACCCCTTTATGGCGAAATTCATCGGCCAGTGATTTGATCACAAAACGGAGCGCCTGCCCGTTGGCCAAAAGGGGGGTAATATCTTTAAATTGTATGCCTTCTCTGGGGAAATCCGGGACATTTCTGATGAATTCTTTAATATCCATAGTAAATTAATCCTCCTTCAAGTTAAGGGGTTTTTGTGGGTAAATGGGTTTATTAACCGTGGCCAGAATATGATCTGCGTCTTCTTTTAAAACATATTCCGCAAATTCCTGGAATTCTTCCCACTCTTCCAGTCCTTCCAGGTAACGTACAGAATCATTCAAGTCCAATTTACCGGGAGGCGGCGGGGCTAGGTGAATATATCGCTGGTTCCCTTCGATTTCCCGCAGTAAAAGTCCCAGTTCCTCCAGGATGGCCAGAGACGCAGAAGCCGTCTGTTCACGGAAATTTTTATGACCAACCTGCTGCATGTACTCGGCCAACTCACTGTTGGTAATCTGTAGAGGATTCATGGCACGGGATTTGTCACGAAGGTATAAATATATCTTGCCCAGGGTCTCCCGGGAGGGGGTACTGCCTTCTAGAATAAGTTCATTGAGTTTTCTGTCTCCTTCCCCAAACAAGAGGTGAATCTGGGCTTTGCCATTGTCACGTCCGGCTCTTCCCGACAGTTGATTGAATTCGGTACGTGAAAAGCTCAAATGATATAATACCACATGTCGAATGTCAGGGAAATCTACACCTTCGCCAAAAGCACTGGTGGTTACCATAACACGTAAGAAACCTTCACGAAACATATTTTCCAGAGTCAGGCGGTATTCACTGTTAAGACCACCGTGATAAAACCCTATCTCATCCTTAAGGGAGGGAGAATACTGGCGTAATTCTTTTGCCAGCTGGTAGGCCTGTTTACGACTGTTTACATAAATGACTACCCGTTCTCCGCCGGCGATCAGGTTAAGGAGATATTTGAGCTTATCCCTTTCTCCCCGCCTGTCTAGAACTTGCAGGTTAGCACGCTCATGGGTATCAATAATCAGGGACTGGCAGCCCAGCGTGTCTACAATATGCTGGGCTGTCCCGTCATCGGCCGTAGCTGTTACCGCCAAAGACAGCGGTGCTCCTAACTCACGCCATACCTTGCCTAACTGACGGTAGCCATAGCGTTTCCCCTGGAGGTGATGGGCTTCATCGACCACAAAAAGACCTATTCTTTCCACCATTATGTGGAATTTTTCCAAATGATATGCCAAAAATTCAGGAGTAGTCAGGATAACATCAACATTTCCCTGATGAATACCCTTAAAAAATTCCTTTCTCTCCTCTAAATTTAAGGATCCGTTGATGGCAGCCACCGAGACTCCTAATGAACCCAGTTTATCTTTTAAACGGTGATACTGGTCGTTGACCAGAGAACGTAAAGGATAAACAATTACGGTTACCTTTCCTTTGGTAAGAGCCAGGTAAGCAGCCATAGTTTGAAAAACGGCCGACTTACCCCGGCCTGTGCCAAAGATCACAAGGGAATTCCTGCCTTCCCGCAGGGCCTGCAGAGCTTCCTTCTGTTTAGGATGATAGTCATGTTCTCCCAGGACGGCCTTTTTTATCTCCTGCCAGATTTCTTCCGGAGGTAAAACGCTTATCCTTTCTTTGATAAGCTTAAGATCTTCTGCCGTTTCTTCTTCGTAAATCCTGCGGATACATAAATTGACCCCTAAAATTCCCCTGTCACGTCCTGTCACCTGGCTAACATAAGCCTGATAACGGGCTCCCTTATCCAGGGCCTGAGCCAGGTTCCTGGACAAGCGGGCATTGAGATAACCAATTTGTTCATCTTTATAATATACGGCAATAGCCCACGGGTCAAAAATATTCTGGGGTTCCCGCCGTAACTTTACCCCTTCACCTACATTGATGTGCTTGATTATTTCCTGCCGGCCGTTAAAAGTAACGCCCACCACTTTTGTATAAAATTCTTCCCGGCTCGTGATATCCCGGTAATAATCATCTTCCAGCCATACTTCACCTTCCAGGTAAAGCTGGTCTAAGAAGGATATGGGCTGGAAAGGGTCATCCGGTTCGTGAGAAGGTTTAATATCTTTAATGTTCAGTTGCACCTGGGAACGACCATTCCAGACATTTATTTCAGGAACAAAGGCTAAATCGCACTGATCCCAGGCAGCGGCCTGGGAAGCTAAGGATCCCAGTTGAAAGCCGATACCATCTAATCTTCTATTCTCACCTAAAACCCTTACTTTTAAATGAATCCCTTCTGCCCCCACTTCTTTACACTCGCATAGTTGACCTCTCCTTAAAGCCAGTACAGGTGCAGCGTTATGTAAACCAAAAGGAGCAAGTAAAGCTATTTCCCGGACAAGTTCTTCATTAATATCTTCCCAGGCTATTTCCGCATCAACCTGGAGGAAAGGAATCATATCTTTTTCCGTGAGAATTTGGGCTGCATATGTATTAATAGCCCTCCGAAAGAAAGGAATGGCTTCCTCTACTATGGTCAACCCTGCAGCCATTTCATGCCCACCATATTTCAGCAGATATTCCTTTACGAAAGATAGGGCCCGGTAGAGATTAAAACCGGGAATACTGCGTGCAGACCCCTTTCCCAGGCCTTTATCCAGGGAAATTAAAACGGTGGGGCGATAGTACTTTTCCGTTAACCGCGAAGCTACAATACCAATGACCCCGGGATGCCACCCGGCCGAAGCCAGGACAATCACTTTTTCCTGAGAGAGATCCAGTTCTTTCTCAATGCGGCCCACTGTATCCTGTAATATTTCTGCTTCAATGGCCTGGCGCACTTGATTCTCTTTATCCAAAAATAATGCTACTTCCCTGGCCCTTTCATAGCTGTCTGTTAAGAGCAGTTCAACACCCAGACTGGCATCACTTAAGCGGCCACAGGCATTGAGACGGGGAGCCAGGCCAAAGCTGATCTGGCCAGTGGAAATCTCCTTGCCATCTAACCCGGTAACTTCTAAAAGAGCCTTGATTCCCGGACGTTCCGCTTTAGCCAGTAAAGCAAGCCCTTCCTTAACTAAAATCCTGTTTTCACCAGTTAGTGGTACAATGTCAGCAATAGTCCCCAATGCCACTAAATCCAGATAATGATACGCATATTCTCCCTTTCCTGCCAGCTGGGCCACAGACTGGCCGAGTTTATAAGCCACACCCACTCCAGCCAGATCCAGCCAGGGAACTGGATGCTCCATAAGCTTAGGATTTATCACTGCACAAGCCTCAGGCAGCTGGACCGGCGGTTGATGATGGTCGGTAATAATGAGGTCCAGCCCCAGGCTTGACGCATATTCGGCCTCCTGTACCGAGGATATGCCGCAATCAACAGAGATAAGCAAATCAACACCCTGCTCTTTCGCCTGGAGAATGGCTTGATTGTTCAGGCCATATCCTTCTTCCATTCTTGCCGGTATATAATAATCAACCTGAGCCCCCAAACGACGGAGTAAACCGGTTAATAAAGCGGTACTGGTAATACCGTCCACATCGTAATCACCATAAACAAGGATTTTTTCTCCGCTGGCAATGGCTTTATGTACACGTTCGGCTCCTTCATTGATTCCCTTCATTTCAAAAGGGCTTTTAAGTTTCCTTACATCATCTCTTAGAAACCCTTCAGCCTCTGCTAGAGAAGTAATTCCCCTGTTGACCAAAATTTTGGCTAGAGTTGGGGAAATACCTAACCCCTTCGTTAAGGTTTGTACGGCATCACTATTATGTTTTTTTAGACGCCAGATTCGTCTTCCTCTCATGCTGTCCTCCCATAATGCCGCAAACTATTAATACCTGGTATAGTCTATATTTTCTTAATTGATATTACAAGAAAAAAGAGACATTTAGTCTCCTCTTTTCCGAAACTAGACACTCATGCCGCTGATACGGCACTAGCAGAAGAATAAAATCTATTTATTCAGACTTGCCACACGTATACGCTTCCCGCTCCCCGCCTCCCGTTTCCCGAATTATTCATCTTATGATTTATGATTTATTTTCGGGTAGCGACTAGCGTTTACGCTTAACGAGTATCCTCATGTGGCAAAACCTTCATCCAGATTGATAATTTCAAGGTAGTCTTAAGCTTCCGTCATGACAGTGCTCTCTCCTGCACTCTTAGGCTCCTCTTTGTGCTCACCAGTGCCCTCCTGGGGTTGGTTTAATTTTTCTTCACAGAGATTTTTGGCCGCTTCTAGCGACGCTAATTTTTCCTGGAGTTTCTTTACCTGATTTTCTAAATCTTCTTTCTGGTGCTGCAGTTGTCTGAATTTAATCCATGAACCCACCTGCTTAAACAAGCCTAAAAAATATAAAGATAATGCTCCTACCACAGCTGAACCTAAAATGACCAAAACCAAGGAGATGGGAAACTGGAAAGTTAAAAACTTTATGATAACCTGTTCCGTATTCTGAATAGCAAAAACAGCTACCAGGAGGGAAAATAGCAAAGCGCTGATAAGATAAACCTGCATCTCTGTCACCTCACCTGTTTTTATCCTTTTTATATTCGCCTTTTTTCAGCTTACTCCTTCCTCTTTCCTGGTAAAGTGCAAATAACTATCTCGATTTTTCTATGCTTGAATGTCAGAACAAAAGCCGTATGTCTACCGACACTTTTGTCAAGAAAGGTTTTTCTCGAGAAACAAAAGGGCCCCGTGCTTTCACGAGGCTTATATCTAACTAATTAGGCTTTCACTTGACTGGCACTTTTCCTGCCTTTAGTCCTGAACTCAAACCACAAGGGACTTGCCACAAAGATGGAAGAATAGGCCCCGCTGATTATACCCACCAGCATGGCCAGGGAAAAGACCTTGGTAGTTTCTCCGCCTAGGATTAAGAGAGCTACCAGCACAAAAATAACTGTAAGTACCGTATTGATAGAACGAGATAAGGTTTGGGTAATACTGTTGTTAATAATCTCTTCCAGGGTTTCTTTGCGCCTATTCTTCAAGTTTTCCCTAATCCGGTCAAAAATAACAATGGTGTCGTTAATTGAGTAGCCGATAATGGTAAGGATCGCAGCAATAAAAGCACTGTCTACTTCTACTTGAAAAATGGAGAAAATACCTACTGTCACAGCCACGTCATGGAGCAGAGCAAGAATGGCGGCAATGGCAAACTTGAATTCAAAGCGTACAGTGATGTAGATAACCATCAATACTGAAGCAATACCAAGGGCCAATAGCCCGTTTATTCTTAGCTCCCGGCCCACCACAGGGCCAACTTTTTCACTGCGCAACAGTTCATATTTACCGAGTTTACTTTCTACTCCTTTTAATACCTCATCCTGTTTAGCCTGGTCCAGCTCTACCGTTTTAATAATGAATCCACCATCACTGCTTTCTTGAATATAACTTCCCTCTAATTTAAAATCGGCTAAAGCAGAACGTAATTGTTGGGTTTCAACCTGCTTTTCCAAAAACTTCAGGTGGATTAAAGAACCTCCCGTAAAGTCAATACCAAAGTTAAAGCCCTGAACAAGCAGGGAAATAAGGCCGGCCATAATCACAGTTAATGAAAGGGCATACCACAGCTTTCTTTTTCCAATAAAGTTCATCTTTGCTCCCTCCTATGCCCCGTATAATTTGCTGTTGGTCACTAAGCGGGAATCTGCCAGATTTTTTAACATAAACCGTGTAAAGGTAATAGCAGTAAACATACTGCAGAGGATACCAATACTTAAGGTGACGGCAAACCCCTTAATCGTACCAGTTCCCAGGTAGAAGAGAACACCCGCAGCAATTAATGTGGTAACATTAGCATCAAAGATCGTCCAAAAGGCCCTGGAAAATCCTGCATCAATGGCCGCCCTGAGGCTCTTGCCGTTACGCAGTTCTTCTTTCAATCTCTCATAAATGATGATATTTGCATCAACACACATGCCTATAGAAAGAAGAAAGCCTGCAATCCCCGGCAAAGTCAAAGTGGCATTAATGCCTGCCAGAATACCTAAAACAAGTAAAGAATAGAGCACCAGGGAGATATTGGCAATAAGGCCCGGAACACGATAATACAGGAGCATAAAGAGCATAATGGCTACAATTCCGTAAATACCGGCCATTTTACTTTTCACAATGGAATCAGCACCCAGCGTGGGACCTACAGTCCTCTTTTCTATCATTTCTACCGGTACGGGAAGAGCACCGGAACGTAAGAGAAGGGCTATTTCATGGGCTTCTTTTAGATCTGCATAACCGGTGATTCTAGCTTCACCATTGGGAATAGCCTCGTTAACATAAGGGATCTGTAACATCTCATTATCTAAAAAGATACCAATGACACGACGTGGGTCCTTTTTACCGTCTTTCTCAGGATACTGTTCCACTAACTGTCTGGTAATATCAGCAAATTTTTTTGTTCCTTCAGCTTTAAACTTAAGGGCCACATAAGCCTCTCCTGTTTGCGGGTCTTTGGCTTCTACGGCCTCCTGCAGGTCCTTCCCTTCCAGGACAGTGGTCCCATCATACGTTCTAAATTCCAGGTGAGCCGTTTTACCGATAATTCTTACTGCTTCTTCGGGATCTTTTACCCCCGGCAGCTCGATAATAATCCGGTTATCCCCTTCTTTTTGTATAATGGGCTCTGTCACCCCCAGGGCATTCACCCGTTTATCCATAACAGCAATAATCTGATCAATATCTCTATCTGTAGCAGGTCCTTTCGTCTGAAGCCTTACCTGGACTCCGCCCTTTAAATCTAAACCCAGCTTAAGATTGTTCTTTAGAGGTTCTACAGCATAAAACGCTGCACCTGCGATGAGGGCCACGATTAAAAAAATAACAACTACTTTCCCCCACTTCATTTTCCATTTCTCCTCTCTGCCAACTATTCTGACATTAGCGCATTCATACTAAATAATTATAGTCCTCATCCTGACAGCTTGTCAAACAAGACAGGCTGTAAAATAATGTGTCCTAAAGAAGCCTGGCCTCATTGATCACAATAGAAAACTGGCAGTTCAGGTAAGCTGCGGCCCGGCGACACATTAGCATCCTTACCATAAAAATTTCAAAGTACTCGATCACAGGAACAATTTTCGTATCAATACTCAATTTTAACAAAATGGTCCGGGACCCGGCATCGATAATAAGGTCAGAACTTTCTACGGCAAAATTAACCCTGTCATGGATATCAAATTTGGCAAAATCTTTATTTCTTACCCGTGAACGATGGACATCAGTCTTATCCGCCAAAACCAGGGCTGCCGTAATTATATTGACAATTTGCCCTTCTCCTTCATCATGGTTGCCTATGGCCCCGATAATCATGGCAATTTCCCGGCAGTCCATACCCATTCTTCTTAAAATATGAAAAGCAATCAAGGCCCCCGACTGGCTGTGATCATAGCGGCTTACCACGTTACCAATATCGTGGAGATAGCCAGCTATGGCAGCCAATTCTCCCAGGCGCGGCGGATAATGGAGGCTATCTAAAATCTCCCGGGCCTTGCGGGAGACTATTTCCGCGTGACGAAAACTATGATCAGTATAGCCCATTTCCCCTAAATGAAAGTTGGCCATTTCAATATAACAAATTACTTCCGGGTCATTTTTTACTTGGGCGAATGATACCATGCAAAACCCTCCACAAATAGAATTTACTAAACCCCGCCCTTTCATTACATCAAAATAAAAAGCGCCACCGGCGCTTTAAAAAAATCAGCTTTTTTTCTCTTCTTTGGAAGCAGGCTCATCATCCACTTTAACAAAACCTACAGCATTACGTTGGAGTGTAATTCTTACATTTGGGGCTATTTCCAAAACTAAATCCTTATCGTTTAAGGAAATGATTGTACCATGAATACCCCCAATGGTAACAATCTTGTCCCCTTTTTCCAGGCTGTTAAGGATTTCCTGACGCTTTTTCTGCTGTTTTTGCTGGGGTCTGATCATTAAGAAATACATGATCCCAAAGAAGACAATTAACCAGATAAAACTACTACCGCCACCTTGCATTCATTTTCCTCCTTTGTTTTATTTCACCATTATATTCTTCGACAACAACCCAGGTATCTCCTTTTAAAATTAAGAAAAACATTTAAATTTCCTCTTAAACTTAATCATATATGCACTTGATGCTGGCCAAGATACTCAGGTTCATAATAACGGTAAAATTCCTCTCTAAATTCATACAAGCTGTCGGAAGCAATAGCCTCCCGAATGTTCTCCATTAGCTCCAGCAAAAAGTACAAATTATGGATCGTTGTGAGACGAAGTCCCAAAATTTCATTGACGTTGAAGAGGTGCCTGATGTAGGCCCGGGTAAAAGTACGACAGGTGTAACAGTTACAATGGGGGTCTAAAGGTGTAAAGTCGTGTTTGTATTTAGCATTTCTGATCACAAGTTTACCTAACTTAGTGAATACCGTGCCATTTCGCGCAATCCTCGTAGGTAAGACACAATCAAACATATCAATACCCCGTAACACTCCCTCAATGACACAGTCAGGTGAACCTACCCCCATTAAATAGCGAGGCTTATTTGCAGGAAGCAGGGGGACAGTATACTCCAATACCTCGTACATCAGGGGCTTGGGTTCTCCCACGCTGAGCCCCCCCACCGCATAACCCGAGAAATCAAGGCTTACAAGATCCCGCGCACTCTTTTCACGCAAATCGCGGAAGGCACTCCCCTGCACAATGCCAAACAAGGCCTGGTCTTTTTTGTGATGGGCCTTAAGACAGCGCTCAGCCCATCTGGTGGTCCTTTCCATTGCTTCTTTGGCATATTCATAGGTGGTGGGATAAGAAACACATTCATCAAAAACCATAGCAATATCAGGACCTAAAGCCATCTCAATTTCCATCACTTTTTCTGGGGTAAAAAGGTGCTTAGATCCATCAACATGGGAACGGAATTCTACACCTTCTTCCGTAATCTTGCGCAAATCGCCTAAACTAAATACCTGGAATCCGCCACTGTCTGTAAGAATAGGTCCTGACCAGGCCATAAACTTATGAAGGCCGCCTGCTTCATGAATTAAGGTGTGCCCCGGGCGTAAATAAAGATGATAGGTATTACTCAGAATAATCCTTGCACCTATCTCCTCCAGCTCCCGGGGAGACATGGCTTTAACAGTAGCCTGTGTACCAACGGGCATAAACACAGGAGTATCCACAGTTCCGTGGGGTGTATGAAGCTTTCCAAGACGGGCCTTGGATTGAGAGCTTTCCTTTATTAACTCAAAAGTAACAGCAGGCAACAGTTTCCCTCCTAGATTAAATGATAAGCATAGCATCACCAAAACTAAAAAAGCGGTATCTCTCTTTTACAGCTTCCTGATAAGCCTTTAAGACATTGTCCCTGCCGGCCAAAGCACTCACTAACATGAGCAGGGTAGATTTGGGCAGGTGAAAGTTTGTTATCAGCCCGGAAATAACTTTAAACTCATAGCCGGGATAAATAAAGATTTCCGTAGTTCCTGCCCCAGCTTTTATTCTTCCTTCGTAAAAAGCGCTTTCTAAGGCTCTTGTTGATGTGGTTCCCACGGAAATAATTCTTTGCCCAGACGCTAGAGCCCTGTTTAGCTGTTCAGCAGACTCTTTCGGGATTTCATAGTACTCCTCATGCATTCTGTGTTGCGTAATATCCTCTGTTTTTACAGGTCGAAAAGTGCCCAGCCCCACATGTAAGAGAATTTCTATCCATTGGATTCCTTTATCCTCCAGCTGTTTTAAAAGTCTTTCCGTGAAGTGCAGGCCGGCGGTCGGGGCTGCAGCCGATCCCGGATTTCGGGCGTATACCGTCTGGTAGCGTTCTGGTTGCGCCAGTTCCTTGGTAATATAGGGGGGTAAAGGAATTTTACCCAGGCGGTCCAATAACTCTTCAAAGACCCCCTGATAGGAAAACTCCAGAATTTTTTCCCCGCTGTCTGTTACATCCACGGCTTCCGCCACCAGTTCACCCTGACCAAAAATAACTCTCGTTCCAACTTTTATTCGCTTACCCGGTTTGACAAGGCATTCCCAGCGCCTGTTGTCTAAACGTTTTAAGAGGACAACCTCAATCTTAGCCCCTGTATTCTCCTTAGTCCCCATTAAACGGGCAGGAATGACTTTGGTATTGTTGGAGACCAGTATATCTCCCGGTCTTAAAAACTTAACCAGATCAATAAATTTATGGTGTTCAAGACAACCTGTATCCCGGTGGAGAACTAAAAGCCTTGACTGGTCCCGGGGTTCCACAGGCTCCTGGGCAATGAGTTCCGGTGGCAGATAATAATCAAAATCAGATAATCGCATATTCTGTTCTCCTTAGACTATTTTAAGACCTGCTGGTAGAGTTTAAGGGTTAACCGCCCGTCATTTTTATCCTGATTGTAATAATGCTCTAGAATCTTCTTATGGTCATGGCCCGAAGCGGCCATTCCCCTGGCTCCCCATTGACTCATACCTAAACCATGACCGTGGCCTTTCCCACTGATCTTTACATTCGTAAAAACCTTGGGAACAGTTTTGATGCCATCAGCACTTATTACATAGTAATTCCCATTATTACCATTTAATTTACTAACCATGCCCTCAACATTGATTGCTAAGAAATCCTTAGTCGTATTAAAGGTGTCTAAAGTCCCAAAGGCTGTCCAAACACTCACCGTTGAATCGAGGAATATGTTAAACAAGGTACTCTTTAAACCGAGGACGGAACGGATCTGATCCCTAAAGAAACTCTTGACACCTTTAGGACCAATAAAATCCAGCTGGGTTACACGTTTGGAAGCAGTTTCATAAGGGAAATACTCTCTGGTTACGGGATTAATGGCCTGGCGTGAAATGGAAAAATCCAAAATCTCACCTATATTTACCTGGTTATCGGGGTTTTCACTATTCCATTTTTTGATCTGATCTAAAAGCTCTTGACGGGTGAAAGTCTTTTCCCATTGATAGGTGACCGCAGGCCAACCAGCTTGCTGCGGAACCTGAAGGGCGTGGACATCCTCGGGCGCAGGTACAGGTTTAATGTAAGGAATACTTGCGTACCAGACATTTTCGGAACTTTCGGTGTGACCACCCGAATTGGCATGAAAAAAGGCCTGGATTAAATTGTTATCGTAATAGATAACTATCCCCCTGGTCTCGTCTACTGCCTTTTTTACCCGTTCGCCGCTAAGCACCTCCATATCGTAACCGCCATAAACCTGCCAGAGCGTAGAAGTACCAAGATCATAGTGTAACTGGGGGTGTTCTTTATAATACAAAGCATAGGTCCGGGAAACAATGGCCTGGGCTTTGAGGGCCTCATCGGGGGCAGTCATGCCAATTTCTGCACCTACCACCCCGTACAGATATTGTTCCACATCAATAAGATTAATGATCTGCAATTTTCCGTTCAAGTTTTGAATCAACAGGTCCCCACGATACCGCTTATTTTTAAAACGAAAAATATTTTGCTCTGCTGGATTTTTCTGACGTAAAATGACAAGGGAACTGGCCAGTCCCCCTACGGGCTTCCCATTATTAGATATCTGGATATTCCCACTGCCCGCCGGCGCTACTACCCAGCTTCCGGAGCCAGGGGCTGGGCTGATTACGCGCTGCGTCATGTGATCGATTAGCTCATAGTTGCCTTCGGAGACGGCAAATTCCGCCGAGGTTATATCCAAGGCCAGAGCCACTCTTAGGGACGTGGGAGACGTTATAAGAGAACAGTGTGCTTCGGATGGAATAATTAAAAATGTTATACACAGGAGAATTATGTAAATTTGCCTTTTCAGCCCTTTAAACAACTCCATTCAACCTCCAATCTACCATCTCTTTCTTTCTTCGACAAAAAAGAAACCCATTCCTCCCAACCCAAACAAAAATATCCTCTATCCTTCTAAAATAGTAAGAATAAAAGCATATACGTGCACTAAATTAATTGTTGTGCGTTTATTCTTTCAAAGAGAACACCCCAGCGTTCCCTATGACGCTCCGTTGTTACCCTCCTCATTGAAAATAGGGGAATACCTTCCCCTAAGACCCCTGATTTCTAAGGAATTATATAAATTCCTTAGAAATAAAAAAATCCCGCTGTTTTGCGGGATCTAATAGATAGTCATTACTTTATAGAATTAAATTTCCTCTTGATGTTAATGCCCGAATTATCTGTCGGCAACACCTGGGATTTTGACCAAATTAT
>CAZWTM010000017.1:0-46161 GCA_964637385.1 uncultured Peptococcaceae bacterium | reverse complement strand
CTTTCTTAATTTTTGTATTAATTCCAGGGCCGCATCAGGCGTCATCTTGGGATACACCTTGTCATTGACGGTAATAACAGGAGCCAAACCACAGGCTCCGAGACACGAAACTGTTTCTATGGTAAACAAAAGGTCATCTGTGGTATGCTTTTCCTCACTGAGCTTTAATTCACCGCGCAAAGCCTGCAAGATAGGTATGGATTTTCTCACATGGCACGCTGTCCCGTCACAGATTTTGATCACATACTTCCCTTTGGGTTCCAGGGAAAAATTTTCATAAAAGGTAGCGACGCCAAAAATATTGGCCGCGCTGATATCCATGGCTTTTGCCAAATATGTAAGCAGATCCTGAGGAAGATAACGGTATTCTTTCTGGATTTCCTGTAAAATAGCAATTAAAGCCGCTGGTGTTCTCTCATGCCGTTCAATAATCCGGTCAACCTTTTGTACATCAGTACTGGTTACCATGATTTACTCCCCTCCATAAAATTGAGTATTTTTTCACAAATAACTTTGTTAAATTTTTGACAATTCCATTATACATCCGGCATCTGCCTGCTTCAATATGATTTGTTAAATTTTTAACAAAATTAAAGAGAGACTTTCTTGATAAATATAAAATTTACTAGTAATATAAATAAGCATTACAGAACTAACTGATAGAGAAACACTCAAAGGCCTTATGGGTTGTTGTGAGGTGAAAACTAATGGTGATAAACATTTTGACTGCCCTCTTAAATAAAATGGGTTTGATTATCGTTCTGGCCATCATTCTTTCAAAATTAACGATTTTTAAAAGATTGGTAACGAAACAAGATCTCAAACTAACAGATAAGTTGATTATGGCCATAGTTTTCGGTCTTTTCGGGATCCTTGGAACCTATTTCGGAGTAGGGGTTAAAGGCGCTATTGCCAACTCACGGGCCATAGGTGTGATCGCCGGTGGTCTATTGGGGGGACCTTTTGTGGGTATAGGTGCCGGTTTGATCGCCGGCCTACACCGCTGGGCCATAGATATTGGAGGATTTACAGCCGCAGCATGTGCCATCTCCACTATTACGGAGGGTTTTATCGGGGGATATTCTTACCGCTTTATCGGACATATGAAAAATAAATGGATCATGGGTTTATTTATTGGTGTAGTATCTGAGCTCATACAAATGTTGATCATTCTCGCGGTGGCCAAACCCTTTTCCGCGGCCCTTGATTTGGTACAAATCATTATCCTGCCCATGGTAGTTGTAAACTCCTTAGGTATCGCTCTTTTTATTGCCGTTACGGAAAATATATTCACCGAGGCTTCCCGGGTCAAAGCTGCTCAAGCCCAGCTGGTCTTGAAAATTGCCAACAGGACACTACCTTACTTTCGCAAAGGCTTATATAGCCCCTGTGTAAAAGAGGCGGCCAAAATCATTCATCAAATGACTGACATCGCAGCCGTAGCCATTACAGATACTAAATATATCCTGGCCCATGTAGGAATGGGGGAAGACCATCACATCGCCGGTCACGAGATTTTGACGGCTTTGACCAAAAACGTCATTGAGGAAGGCAAATATAGAGTGGTTCATACCAAAGAAGAGATTGGCTGCATTAATGAAGACTGCCTGCTGGGTTCTGCCGTGATAGTCCCCTTAAAAGAAAAAGATAAGGTTATTGGGACATTAAAGCTTTATAAAGTAGGCCAATACAGTATAACCTCAGTGGAAGAAGAATTAGCCCTGGGTATGGCTGAACTTTTTTCCACCCAGTTGGAATTAAGCAAAATTGACAGACAAGCCCAATTACTGGCTAATGCGGAGTTAAAGGTGTTACAGGCCCAAATCAATCCCCACTTCTTATTTAATGCCTTAAACACCATTAAGTCTTTCTGCCGCACGGATCCGGAAACGGCAAGAGATTTACTGGAGTATTTAGGGGATTATTACCGCAATAACCTACTGGGTAAGGATTTCATTACATTGGCTGAGGAATTTAATCATATTAAAGCCTATTTAGCTATTGAAGAAGCCCGTTTCAGTGACCAGATTCAGGTTGAGTACATGATTGACCAGGAGATTCTTAAGTTTCAATTGCCCAGCCTTATTCTGCAGCCTATTGTGGAGAACAGTATTAAACACGGCATCCTTCCCAAAGGCGAAGGCAAGATTACAATTAAGGGTGAAAAAATAGGTGATGAAATAAAAATTAGCATCAGCGATAACGGTGTGGGTTTCAGTAAAGAAAAGCTAGATAACATTTTAGGGGAAAACTTTAAAGGGAAAAGCATCGGTTTAAGAAACGTAAATAACAGGCTTATTAATATTTATGGTCAACAGCACAGGTTGAAAATAAACAGTGCCAAAGGAAAAGGCACTACAGTAGAAATTACAATTCCGCTAAGAGGTGAAAATGATGAGCATCCGGGCATTAGTGGTAGATGACGAGAGGCCGGCCAGGAATGAATTAATATATCTTATCAAAAAAATAGGTGGCATAGAAGTTTGTGGGGAAGCTTCATCTGCCCGCGAGGCACTTAAAAAGATTGCCGAACTTCAGCCCCAACTAGTTTTCCTGGACATTCAAATGGAACCGGTCAATGGCATCGTTTTGGCCAGAAAAATAATGGAGGACCCTTATCCACCCTTTATCGTTTTTGCCACGGCTTATGACAAATACGCCGTGGAAGCTTTTGAGATCAATGCCATTGATTATATTTTAAAACCTTTTTCTGAAGGAAGAATCAGAACCACCATAGAGCGTATTGTAGACAAGATTAACGAAAATAAAGCCCACAATGTCAAAAATAAAGAGCAGCTGTTAGAACTGCTGGAAAAAATAACTGTAAAAAAGACCTTCGAAAAAATACCTGTCTGGCAAGGAGACAGGATAATCCTGTTAGACCCGGAAGATATCGTTTTTCTTGTTACTACCGAGGGCAAAAATACCGTGTTGAAAACAGCGATGGGAGAATATGAGTCCAGCTATTCTATAGGTGAAATGGAAGAAAGATTGCCCAGCAGCTTATTTTTTAAACCCCACAGGAGCTTTCTCATAAACTTAAATTATATAAAAGAGATTGAGCCATGGTTCCATAATACCTACCAATTAGTTATGAAACATTATGAGCATGAGAAGATTCCTGTATCCCGTAACCGGGTCCAGGAGTTTAAGAAAGCCATAAATTTAAAAAAGTAAATGCCACTTTGCGCCCTAAAAAGATATTTTTAGGGCCTTTTTTGTACCATTTAAGTCAACCCGCCTGACTTTTCCATAAGTTTGAGGTATTTTAAGGGTGCAGCCTAAATCATTGCTACTGAGGGAGGTCGTTCTTCATGGTAACATTTCTTGCATCCATTCTCTTATTAATTGGCGGTTACTTTGTGTACGGTAAAATTGTAGAAAAAGCCTTTGGTGTGGATGAAACACGGCCAACCCCTGCTACTTCCATGGCAGACGGTGTGGACTATGTACCCATGGACTGGAAGAAAATTTTCCTGATCCAGTTTCTAAACATTGCGGGATTAGGTCCCATCTATGGCGCCATTTCCGGGGCACTCTGGGGCCCTGCGGCATTCCTGTGGATCGTTTTTGGCGCCATCTTTGCCGGAGCTGTCCATGACTTCTTTTCAGGAATGCTCTCGGTGCGGCACAAGGGAGCCAGCATCTCGGAAATCGTAGGTATTTATTTAGGCGATACAGCAAGACAGGTAATGCGGGTGTTTTCCATTATCCTGTTGATTCTGGTGGGAACTGTGTTTATGCTGGGTCCCGCTAAATTGTTAGCCAGTCTTACTCCTGCTAGCTTAACCACTAATGTCTGGCTCGCCATCATCTTTGTCTATTACTTCCTGGCTACTATCCTGCCCATCGATAAACTCATTGGAAGATTCTACCCCATCTTTGGCGCTGCTTTATTGTTGATGGCAGTAGGGATTTCCGGAGGTCTGATCTTTAAAGGATACAGCCTGCCTGAATTAACCCTGGCTAATTTACACCCCAAAGGATTGCCTATCTGGCCCTTGCTCTTTATCACAATCGCTTGTGGCGCCATCAGCGGGTTCCACGCTACCCAGTCGCCCATGATGGCCCGCTGCCTGCAAAATGAAAGACAGGGTAGAAAAGTGTTTTATGGCGCCATGATTGCGGAAGGAATTATTGCCCTGATCTGGGCAGCCGGTGCTATCGCTTTCTTCGGTAACACAGGCGGTCTGGCCAAAGCTTTAGCCGCTGGTGGTCCCGGCGCCGTTGTTCACACCATTTCTACCAGTGTCCTCGGCGTATTCGGCGGTGTGTTAGCCATGTTAGGTGTTATCGCCTGCCCCATTACCTCCGGGGATACAGCCTTTAGAAGTGCCCGTTTAACCATTGCTGACTCCTTTAACCTGAAACAAGGTAATCCTCTAGCCCGTTTACAACTAGCCATTCCTCTTTTCATTGTTGCCTTTCTGCTAACCAGAATTAACTTTGATATTGTATGGCGTTACTTTGCCTGGTCTAACCAAACACTGGCCATGATTGTTCTCTGGACTGCTGCCGTATACCTGAAAAACACTGCGAAAAACCATTGGATTGCTACAGTTCCAGCAACCTTCATGACAGCAGTGACAGTGACTTATATTTTCCAGGCTCCCGAAGGATTCGGGTTATCCACAACCATTTCCTATCCCATTGGTATAATGGCTGCAGCCCTTGCCTTAGGTGCCTTCCTGTTAATTAAGGGAAATAAAAGAATAAACGAAAAACTAAATCCGGCATTAACAAAATAGTTAAGAAAACTGGCTGTTGAATATTTCAACAGCCAGTTTTTCATTTACTTAAAAATTTTATATATTTAAACCCGGCAAAAAAATCCTAAAGGTTGTTCCTTCTCCTTCCTTGCTTTCCACCGTGATTTTACCTCCATGGGCATCAACGATATTTTTAACAATGGAGAGTCCTAACCCGGTGCCGCCGCTTTCCCTATTCCGGGATTTGTCAGCCCGGTAAAATCTCTCAAATATATAAGGTAAATCCCTGGCGGGTATGCCTGCACCGGTATCACTTACGTTAATCACGAACCCTTCATCTTTTTTGCCTACACTAATTTTGATAGATCCTTTTTTAGCATAGCGAATGGCATTACTCATAAGGTTAATTAAAACCTGTTCTATCCGGAACCTGTCGGCCCAGATCTCAGTGGCATCATCACATATTTCCCATCGAAAAGCTAAACCTTCCTGGTCCAGAGCAGATTTAAACTTATCCCTTAGCTGTAGACACAGTTGTTCCACATTAACCCATTCTTTATTCAGCTCGATAGCCCCTGTTTGTAAACGGGAAAGCTCCAGCAAGTCATCAACAAGTCTTTTTAACCTGTTAGCTTCATCATGGATAATTTTAAGAAAATGTTTTCTTTGTTCTGGATTATCAGCTAACCCATCCATAATGGCCTCAGCATATCCCTGAATCAGACTGATAGGTGTACGCAATTCATGGGAAACATTGGCTACAAACTCTTTGCGCATTTGCTCCAACCTGCGTTCCTTAGTTATATCCTGTAAAACAACCACTACCCCGATAATTTCTTCATTTTCAGGCTGAAAGAGAGGTGAAAGCCTTACAGACAGAGTTTTATCAGATGGGGATATTTCCCCCTTTTTAATGGTTCTTTCTTTTATGACCTCATTAAACAGCACATTTACTTCGGTCAGGTAAACACAGTCTGTTAACAATGCACCTTCTTTAATTTCTCCACAATCGTTGAGGAGTTTCTTGGCCTGGGGGTTATACAGGATTATCTGCCCGGCAGAATCAAGGGTTATTACGCCATCGGTCATACTGGTCAGTACATTTTCCAGTTTCTCTTTCTCATAGGAGAGAGCAGAGATATTTTGTTTTAATTGTGCGGATAGATAGTTAAAAGTGGCACTAAGTACACCTATTTCATCACTGGTTGAAACGGGTATGCGGTGATTAAAATTCCCTTTAGCCATCTCCATGGCCACTTCATTCATTTTAATCAGAGGCTTGGAAAGGTTCTTGGAAAGAAAAAAGGCCAAAATAGAGGCTAACACGATGGACCCCAGGAGACCAAAGTAAATCAGTCGTCGCAAAGACGCCAAAGTTGCTGTAATGGGAGCTACCGGGGTATACATTAGGATAGCTTTTTTTATTTCATTATCAACGTTAATGGGTAAGGCTACGGATAGCATCTGGGTATCAAAATGATGATGGAAACCACGTTTGATGGCAATCTGTCCATTAAAGACTTCCGCCAGTTCTCTATCCTGAAAAACTGAACCTGGCGGCAGCTGCATCATGGTATTACAGGCCTGTATCTGCCCTTCTTTATCCACAATAAGGATATGCGCATTTATAATACGGGATATCATCTCTATCTGACTACTAACCTGTAAGTTATGGGGAGCATTCTTATATAATTCCGCGATTTGCTGTCCCTGGTTAATCAGGTTTCGGGCAATCTGGGAATAATAGAAATTTTCCACGAGCTGAAAGAGACCCATACTGAGGAGAGTCAGAATAATTATCATAAGAATAACGATAGCCACCCATAATTTGGCTACCACACTTTTTCTAATCATTTAATTCACCTCAAACTTGTAGCCCACACCCCAGACAGTCTTAATATACTGGTCACCCTTTTCCCCCAATTTTTCCCGGAGTTTTTTAATGTGGGTATCCACTGTACGCAGGTCACCATAGTATTCATAATCCCATACTGTTTCCATAATCTTTTCCCTGGTTAAAACCTTTCCTTTGTTTTGAGCCAGATAAACCAAGAGATCAAATTCTTTTGGTGTTAAGACAATCTGTTCACCGGCTAAAGTAACCTCTCTACCCGGTACGTTTATCTCCATATCTCCTGCTTTTATAACCTCAACAGTTTCCAGGGGATTATGCGACCTCTTTAACAGGGCTTTAACCCTGGCCACCAGTTCCCGGGGACTGAAAGGTTTCACCACATAATCATCCCCACCCAGTTCAAAACCTAAGAGACGTTCATATTCTTCACCCCTGGCAGTTAAAAAAATCACAGGGTTATCGGAAAAGCGCCTAATCTCTTTACACAGGGCAAAGCCGTCCATCTTAGGCATCATCACATCTATAATGAAAAGATGGAATTCTTCTCCTTCCTCCATCTTTTTCAAAGCATCCTGTCCATTTTCCGCCGTTATTACCCGGTAGTGTTCTTTAGTTAGGTATAAAGAAACTAACTCTCTAATACCGGGTTCATCATCCACTACCAGAATGTTCCTTTTATATCCTGCCACTGTAATTCCTCCTTTTTCTCCAATATTCCAAATTATATCATTTTTATCCTTCATTTATTTGGTTCAGCAGTAATCAACTTTACAATATCCATAAACAGATTTTCTACCTTTAAGATTCTCATTCCTGACATCTCAATATTTCTTTCCGTTCTCCGGTTGATGTTAACACCGCTGTATTTCACAGAGAAAGGATTAAGCCAATCCATCACAGGCCCTAGAAGAACATTCTCACTGCGTACATGTTCCAAAAGATAGAGCCGACCCCCGGGTTTGGCCACACGACGTAGTTCTTCAAATCCTTTAATCGCATCAGGTACAGAACAAAATACACAAGCAGTGATTATGGTATCGAAGGTATTATCCGGAAAAGGCAAGTTTTGAATATCTGCCAATAGTAATTCTATTGGAACCTTGCTTAGAGATAATTTTTCTTTTGCTCTTTCCAACATCTTGGGACTGAAATCAACAGCAACTACTTTAACACCTTCCGGGTAATAGGGAAGATTAGCCCCTGTGCCCACTCCGGCTTCTAAAACCAGCCCTTGTGTCTTAGAGCATAAGGTTTTTCTCCATTTTCCCATCATCATTCTTTCCATAGGAGCGAGCAGCCTGTCATAACTCTCTGCCTTTTTATCGTATTTCTCTCTAACCTCAGTGGTCATTTTATTATCCATGGCATGATACCTCTTTGATCATGATAGCAAAAAAATTATTTTTGGGACATTCCTTTATAATAATCACTACCATAAGTCTACAACAAAGACTTGTCCAAATTGTTATTATTTTATGAAGCAATTGTGAACTTTTACAAATACTGACCAAAAGAACCTGTATAGGAAAACCTATACTTTACTACTAATAAAGCGTGAGGATAAATCTCTCACGCTTTTTGTTCTATGGTTTCAGTACCTCTTTCAAAATGGCCTGCATTTCGGGCGTCTTCATCGTTTCCACCATGGCCTGGCGCATTTCCGGTGTTTTCATCATCTCCACCATGGCTTGTCTCATTTCCGGTGTTTTCATCATTTCCACCATAGCCTGCCGTATCTCAGGTGTTTTCATCATTTCTACCATGCCATAGCGGGCCTCCGGCGTTGCCATCATATCTCTCATCATGTCAAAACCATAATTATTATCGGTTCCCGGGCGCCGTTGCGGTGCACAGGCGGAAACTATCAATGAAAATACTAGTAGTAAACAAAGGAATTTACATATTTTTCTTATATGCAAAATGTATTTCCCTCCTTCCATATATCATTTTTCTCTTTTATTTTGTGCAAAACCGGCTCTAAAAAATACTAGGCCTAATGTTAATTCGTAATTTTTTCATGTTTATTACTAATTTTTTTTGTTATTCACAAGGGTAAAGAGCAAACTGCAACTCTGGAAGAAGTAACGGCCAATACCCACGGTCTCTCCGAATTGGCTCAGGATTTACATAATCAAGTGAATAAATTTAAGACATGATGAAAGGTCCCCCGGAAAACCGGGGGACCTTTTTAGTAAGTACTTTGCAGTTTAGAAATTACCTGTAGCCGTAACTACCCATCATGCCGCCGTAACCGCCCATCATCCCACCAAAGCCCTGGGGTGCAGCACCGTTACCAAAAAACTGGCTCATCATGCCGTTAGGACCATGACAGTAAGCATACATCTGCTGCCAAAAATCTTGACCGGGTTGAGGGGGCACAGGGGTTTGAGACTGGGGAGCCTGAATCACAGGAGCTTGGGTCGTCTCCTGAGAATCGGAAGCGGCAATTGCCGTCCCGGCAATCCCAATGAGCAGTAAACCGACAACCAGGAAAATGATACTTTTTTTCATTTCAATTCCTCCTTTAAATTTGGTTTATGATTTACCTGCAGGTTTATCATATCAAGTAGTTGTGACCAAACTTGGGAGGAATTTTGAACATTTTATGAACAAATAGTAATGAAATTTCAAAAACCTTATACCAGTCTTATTTTTTCACACTTATCTATTTGGACCACCCGGCCATCCTGAATGATGATGGTGACACTGCCATAACGGACACTTTTGACGGCTTCAAGTACCCTCTTCCACACCTGTGCGTCATGCTGTTCTTTTGTAACCTTCTCTACGTCACCCACTGGAGATACCTCCTTTAAGCGTAAATAAAATTCCTTTCCGGCCGTAGACTGAGGGAATATCTTTTATATTTGGAGTAAGTATACTTTGAGAATAACCAACTGTCAACGGCAGTGAATTTCCTGGCCCTCCTTTATCTGGATAGTATCTCCGGACAACGTTATTTCAACTGCCGCAAATCAAAAGGAGTTTCCTGGTACACATAATAGTTAAGCCAGTTGGCAAAAAGAAGATTGGCATGGCTTCTCCATTTTACAACAGGGTCCTTCGTCGGGTCATTTTCAGGAAAATAGTTTTGGGGAAGAGCAATGGGCAGACCTCTGGCCACATCACGCTCATATTCGGCTTTTAAGGTCAGTGGATCATATTCAGAATGTCCCGTGACAAAAATTTGCCGTCCATTCTTGGCAGCCACTATATATATACCGGCTGTGGGAGACTCTGCCAGTATCTCCAATTCAGGTATCTTCAGGATGTCCTCCCTTCTGATTTCGGTATGCCTGGAATGGGGAGCATAAAACTCATCATCAAAACCACGTAAAAGCATCGTATTTTGCCTATTCACCTGATGGGTAAAAACCCCAAACATCTTTTCGGGCAAGGGATACTTAGGTACTCCATAATGATAGAAGAGTCCTGCCTGTGCACCCCAGCAGATATGGAACGTGGAATATACATGATGCAGGGACCATTCCATGATTGCGGTTAATTCTTCCCAATAATCCACCTCTTCAAAGGCCATATCTTCTACAGGAGCTCCGGTAATAATCATGCCGTCGAACTTTTCATGTTTAATGTCCTCAAAGGTATTATAAAACTTTAACAGATGTTCCTCCGGCGTATTTTTGGACTGATGGGTACGGGGGTGTAGCAAGACAATGTCAACCTGAAGAGGAGAATTTCCTAGAAGGCGAAGGATCTGGGTTTCAGTAGCGATCTTAGTAGGCATCAAATTTAAGATGGCAATTTTTAAGGGCCGGATATCCTGATGAATAGCTCGTTCTTCCTTCATAACAAAAATATTCTCACTTTGTAAGATTTCTCTCGTTGGCAAATTATCAGGAATATTAATGGGCATTTGCTCTTTCTCCCCCCCGTTTTCCTTAATCTGCTAAAGCCTGCTCCAAGTCAGCGATGATATCTTTGATGTCTTCAATCCCCACAGAGATCCTGATCATTTCCGGGTTTACACCCGCAGCAATCTGCTCGTCGGGACTTAACTGCTGGTGGGTTGTACTGGCCGGGTGAATAACTAGCGACTTGGCGTCACCCACATTAGCCAGCAAAGAAAATAGTTTTAATTTCTGAATAAATCTTACTCCAGCCTCGTATCCTCCTTTGACCCCAAAGGTAAAGATGGAACCGAAACCATTTTTTAAATATTTCTTGGCAAGCTCGTGATAAGGGTTAGAAAGTAATCCGGGATAGTTGACCCATTCCACAGCAGGGTGATTTTGTAGAAACTGGGCAACGACCAGGGCATTGTCACAATGTCGCTGCACTCTTAAAGATAATGTCTCCAAACCCTGGAGAAAAAGGAAGGCATTGAAAGGGCTGACACAGGCCCCGGTGTCACGGAGAAGCTGTACCCGGGCCTTAATGATATAAGCAAGAGGACCCATTGCTTCCACATATTTAACACCGTGATAACTGGGATCAGGCTCAGTTAAACCAGGGAATTTACCGTTAGTCCAGTCGAATTTCCCGCTGTCAACAATGACACCCCCAATAGATGTACCATGCCCGCCAATAAATTTAGTGGCGGAATGAACTACAATATCTGCGCCAAACTCAAAGGGCCGGCATAAATAGGGGGTGGCAAAGGTATTATCCACTATTAGGGGTACACCTGACTCGTGGGCAATACTGGCAACCCTTTCGATATCTAGAATATTATTGCGGGGATTGCCGATAGTCTCGGCATAGAAGGCTTTTGTCTTATCTGTTACTGCCCTGCGGAAATTCTCAGGGTCGGAAGGATCAACAAAATTTACCTTAATCCCCAGTTTGGCAAAGGTGGAAGAGAACAAGGTATATGTCCCGCCATAGAGGGTTGAAGATGAAACAATTTCATCACCGGCCTGGGCAATGTTTAAAATACTGTAAGTGATAGCCGCCTGTCCCGAGGCAGTGGCCAGGGCGCCAACCCCTCCTTCCAAAGCCGCCACCCGTTGTTCAAATACATCCTGGGTGGGGTTCATAATTCGTGTGTAAATATTTCCCGATTCCTTCAAGGCAAAAAGGTTGGCGGCGTGCTGGACGTCATTAAATACATAAGAAGTCGTCTGGTAAATGGGAACTGCTCTGGCTCCTGTAGTGGGATCAGGTTTCTGCCCGGCATGAAGGGCTAAGGTATCAAAGCCCAATTCATTTTTACTCATGGTAAAGACCTCCTTTAATTTTTTCTTATCTACCAAAAATGGAGGCAAAACTCATAAGAGTTTTAGCCTCCATTTTATATGGTCAGCAAAAACGAAAATCTCTTCCTAACAGGAAGAGATTTTTAAAACTAAAAACTCATCTGTTAGGATAATCATCCTACAGGAATTAGCACCTCGCATGAAAGCAGGTTGCCGGGTTTCATTGGGCCAGTCCCTCCACCTCTCTGGATGAGTATATATGCTGTTTTGAAAGTTATTATAATAGAGGGTTAAAACCATTGTCAATAGCTAAATTTATACAGGTAGTATTAAGCTATAGCTGTAAGCCGACATGTCAAAGTGCCGGCTTTCCTGTATATACTTTCACTTAATCATGAATTCAGACACTTGTTCTGCATGGTATGAACTTCTAACCAGGGGCGAAGAAGCCACATATTGAAAACCCATTTCTAGTCCTACTTTTTTGTATCTTTCAAAAATTTCGGGATGTATATATTCAACCACAGGATGATGTTGACTGGATGGGGCCAGGTATTGACCTATAGTTAGCAGGTCACACTCAACTTCCCTTAAATCCTGCAAGACATGAATAACTTCCTGCTCTTCCTCTCCTAGTCCTAACATGATCCCCGACTTTGTCAAGATAGTATTATCCATTTCTTTTACGTTTTTTAATAGCTCCAAAGACCGTTGATAGATAGCTTTCGGACGCACCGCCGGATATAAGCGGGGGACTGTTTCCACGTTATGATTAATTATTTTAGGTTTGGCCTTCACCACTTTAGCTAAGGCCTCATTATCCCCTTGAAAATCCGGGATGAGCACCTCTATTACAATCCTTTTATCTAATTCCCTGATTTGCTCAATAACCCTGGCGAAATGCCCAGCGCCACCATCTGGTAAATCATCCCTGGTTACAGAAGTTATCACCACATGTTTGAGATTCAGTTGTTTTACTGCCTGGGCTATATGGGAGGGTTCTTCGGGGTCTACTGCTTGTACGTGACCTTTGGTTACATTGCAGAAGGTACAGTTTCGTGTACATATCCTGCCTAAGATCATAAAAGTGGCCGTCTTTCTGCCAAAACACTCTATAATGTTGGGGCAGTTAGCTTCCTCACACACAGTGTGCAGGGAAAGCCTCTTTAACATCTCTTTGACCTCGGTTAACTTTTCTGCTCCTTGTAGTCTTACTTTTAGCCAATCAGGTTTACGTTGATACATACCGGTCTCTCCCTGTTATCTGGTATAGTATTTCTTTATCTATTATTTCTGGCTGTAAATTAAATATATTACAAAAGTACTTTACTACCTGTCCATTAACCTTATCTAAATCCTGAGGATATCCCAATATCTTTTGTAAAGAAGTTACCCCTTTGTCGGTGATACCACAAGGATTTATCCACTGGAAATGTTCCAGTTGAGTATTAACGTTAAAGGCAAAACCATGCATCGTAACCCAACGCTTGACGGCACAACCAATAGCGGTTATTTTTTCATCACCTACCCAGACCCCGGGATATTGAGAATTCCTACCCGCAGTTATGCCATATTCCTCTTGAAGCAGTTGAATAAAAGTCTCTTCAACTTTCCTGAAAAAATCAGGTATATCCCTGCCGTGTTTGTTAAGGTCTAGTATAGGGTATCCGACTATCTGGCCGGGACCATGATAAGTCACATCCCCACCCCGGTTAACTTGATATAGGCTAACTCCATATGCTTTTAATACTTCTTCTGGGGCAATAATATTGGAACGGTTACTTCTTACCCCCATGGTCAACACTGGAGGGTGTTCCAATAATAGCATGGTATCTTCTATTACCCCTTGCTGTCGTAATTTTACCAGCTGCTCCTGTATGCTTAAAGCCTCTTTATAATCCATTTTACCTAAAATGACCACCAGTAACTTCATTTTTAATCTCTCCAATTTTACTTTGTCGTGTCCCTTTGTTAGTCCCATTATATATGCATAAGTGGCATCATTCCAGTTTTTAACACATGTCTCTTTAAGATAGCTACCCTTTTAATGAGGGAGCATCCTTATTTAACTACATCATAACCCTGGTCTTCAATTTCCGTAACAATTTGTTCAAATTTTACTTTCGCCGGGTCATATTCAACTGTAACAGTTTTTTCACCCAGATTTACTGCAGCATCCACCCCAATACCCTTTAGGGCTTTCTCAATAGACATTTTGCAGTGGTTGCAGGACATGCCATTCACTTTTAATACTTTTTTCTCCATAATTAACCTCCTAAATTGTTGATTTAATTTATTTTTATCTGGAAGCTGATTTATGCTTCCAGCGCTTCAATCTTAGGGCATTTGTCACTACGGAAACAGAACTGAAAGCCATAGCTGCTCCCGCTATAACCGGGCTTAATAAGCCCATGGCCGCCACGGGAATACCCAGTGTGTTATAGATGAGGGCCCAGAAGAGGTTTTGCTTAATATTGCGCATGGTAGCCCGGCTTAGTTTAATACTTGCCGGTATGCCCCTTAGGTCACCACGCATGAGGGTGATATCGGCAGCCTCCATGGCCACGTCAGTCCCTGTGCCGATAGCCATCCCCACATCAGCCGTGGCCAGGGCGGGAGCATCATTAATCCCGTCACCCACCATGCCTACCTTTTTACCCTGGGCTTTGAGTTTTTCTACTTCATTAGCCTTATCTTCGGGTAAGACTTCCGCCAGGACATGGGTGATTCCAACCTGTTTGGCAATGGCCTGAGCGGTACGCCTGTTATCACCCGTAATCATGACTACATCAATACCCATGGCCTGGAGTTCTCTGATGGCCTCCGCTGAATTCTCCTTGACAGTGTCAGCCACAGCAATAATTCCTGCAATGGTACCGTCCATAGCCATCAGCATGGCTGTCTTACCCTGGTTTTCCAGTTCACTCATTTTATCTTCTATTTGCTCAATGGCCACATTTCTTTCTCTCATCAGTTTTCTTGTACCCAACAATATGGCTTTATTATCAACAGTAGCTTCCACACCATGACCCGGGATAGCGGCAAAATGTTGCGGGTCGGGTAATTCACCGAAGACTTCTTTGCCCCGTCTGACAATGGCTTCCCCTAAGGGGTGTTCGGAACCTTTCTCGGTAATGGCTGCGATGCGTAGTATTTCATTTTCTGATAAGGAAATTAGGCTCAATACATCAGTAACTTCGGGCTGCCCTTTGGTGATGGTTCCTGTTTTGTCAAGGACGACTGTATCGAGCTTATGGGCATTTTCCAAATGTTCTCCACCCTTGATCAAGATACCGTTTTCTGCTCCTTTGCCTGTCCCCACCATGATGGAAGTGGGAGTTGCCAATCCTAAGGCACAAGGGCAAGCAATAACCAGAACAGCGGTAAAGTTAATGAGGGCTCGCGTGAAGTTACCTGGGTCAACAATAAAGTACCAGACTAAGGCTGTAGCAATGGCAATCACGATAACAGCAGGTACGAAATAGGCTGAAATTATGTCGGCTAATCTCTGAATCGGAGCCTTGGAGCCTTGAGCATCTTCTACGATTTTGATGATCTGGGCCAAAGCCGTGTCTTTACCAACTTTGGTAGCCTCAAACTTGAAGCTGCCGTGTTTGTTGATGGTAGCCCCAATGACCTGGTCCCCTACTTTTTTGTCCACGGGTATGCTTTCCCCGGTCAACATAGATTCGTCTACAGCGGAATATCCTTCTTTGATGACACCATCCACAGGGATTTTTTCCCCGGGACGTACCAGAATCAGATCACCTACTACTACTTCTTCAATGGGTATATCAAGTTCTTGGCCATCCCGGATGACCCGGGCTGTTTTAGCTTGCAGCCCCATCAATTTTTTGATGGCTTCCGATGTTTTGCCCTTAGCAATGGCCTCTAAAAGTTTGCCTAAAATAATGAGTGTAATGATTATGGCCGAGGTTTCGTAGTAGACGTGCATTTCCCCGATTTGTTCTCCCCAGAAAGTGACCACTAAGCTGAAGAAATAGGCTGCCGAGGTACCCAGTGCTACCAGGACTGCCATGTTGGCACTGCGGTTTTTTAGGGCATAATAGCCATCTTTATAAAACTGTGCGCCGGCAATGAATTGGATGGGTGTAGCCAAGGCTAATTGGAAATACCTGTTAAATAATATTTCCGGAGCCCAGGCCCATTTGAAGAGTTCAGCAAACATATAAAAGGCCAGGGGGAAGGAGAGAACGGCGGAAAAAATGAAGTAAGCTTTCTGTCTTTTAATTTCTCTTTCTCGAGCTTCCCGTTCTTTGTCTACATCTAATTTGTCATCGACCATTTCAGCCTTGTATCCCAACTTTTCAATGGCCTGTTTAAAGTCCTGAACCCCGATAGTGCCAGAGAAATAGGCTATGGAGGCCTTTTCTGTAGCCAGGTTTACCGTTGCCTTGGTAACCCCCGGTAAGGAATTCAGTTTTCTTTCAATCTTAGCCGCACAGGCCGCACAGGTCATACCAATAATTTTTAAGTCAACCTTATCTGAGACTAAGGTATAACCCAGATCAGCAATTTTTTTGTTAAAATCATCTACACCTACTTGTTGAGGGTCATACTCTATAGTAGCTTTCTCCAGGGCTAAATTTACGTTAGCGCCGATTACACCTTTCATTTTACCCAGCGCTCGCTCGATCTTGGCAGCGCAGGCTGCACAGGTCATACCCTGTATTTTAAAACTGGTCTTTTCCATAATGTTCACCTTCCTTATCTTTAACCCATCCCAGTTATAGCATAGGATGAGCATCACTATTTAATGCATGAACTGAGCATAACAGAAAAAATTGTAAAATCTAAAGCAAATTTTGAACAAATTGTGAAGTTACTCATATTATGAATAATAATTTAACGTAAAGCAAATTTCCCAAATCATTATTATCATAAGTTTAATAGACAGTGAATAAAAAGGCATGTGCGCTCCAACACATGCCTCCAAAATGGGGAGGATTTTTCTTATTTAATGGCAGCTTTTTTGATTTTTATTATTTTCTTCTGAAGATTCGGAGCTTCTCCTGTTTCCATGATTCCCGTGGGAATGCCCACCATGACCACCGCAGCAGCCACCGCGTCTCATCATGAAGAACATGAGCAGACCTAAAGCCAGATAAGGTAAATAAGCTTGTAATTGTTCCATGATCACGACCTCCTTTAAGTTTCATCACGAAAGATTCCAGCTAAAGCTAACAATCTTACCAGGTTACTGACCGCCATAAAAGCAGCGGCTACATAGGTGATGGCAGCAGCATTTAAAACAGCATCCAAAGATCGGAATTCAAAAGGTGTTACCAGGTTGTTCTCTTCTAACATGGCCAGAGCCCTGTGACTGGCATTATATTCTACCGGCAAGGTTATAAGCTGAAACGCTACTACGCCGATAAAGGCAAAAACACCAATTTTGATGAGAGACGGTATAGTCATAATCAGCCCTAAGAAGAGCAAGGGAAAAGCCAGGGAGGAACCAATCTGGGCAACGGGGATCAGAGAATTTCGCAGGTTTAGCGGCAGATATCCCCGGCTGTGTTGAACAGCATGGCCAACTTCGTGGGCGGCCACCCCCAGGCTGGTTACAGAAGCAGTACTATACACCTGGGGTGAAAGTCTCACTACACCCTCTCTCGGGTCGTAATGATCCCCCATAGGGGATTCGGTCATTTCTACCTGTATGTGGTCTAAGCCATATATATGGAGAAGACTCTGAGCCGCTTCCGCACCGGTAAGACCTGCCATATTCCTTTCCTGGGCATACCGTTCAAATACACTTCTCACCCGGTTCTGGGCATAGAAGGCCAGGATCATGGCGGGAATCAAGATTAAAAAAGTTGAGTCGAAAAAGAATGGAAACATCTTTTATCCCTCCTTTATGGAGTTAAATATTTTTTCTCCCAGACAAGTTCACGTTTGGCAGCACCACCATAATTTTCGATAACCAATTTGATACCATCAAGGTTTTGTAAGTTGAAACCGGTGTCTTTAAAATGTAGATTGCCGACGATATGGTGACCATCCCCGCTTACCTGTTCCCATTCGGATATGGAGGAAAGGAGATTTCCTTTGGCATCATAAAGTTTGGCATATTGATTTAAAGGATACCTGGCTAGATCTACCGAATGGGTATTAAGGAAAACAATAAAAGTCAAATTACCTTTTTTCCCTTGGCCTATGGGATTGGCGTATGTTGCCGATACAGCCACTGCTCCTTCTTCATTCACACGCTCTAAATCTTTTGAACTAATCTTACCGCTTGGGTTTTCCTTTTTCCCAACCTCACCCGGTGTAGGTGAAGAACTTACATTTTGCACGTTATTTTTTTGGTCATTACCTGCTTTGGCACTACAGCCGGCGGCTAAAACAACTGCCGCGATTAAAATAACCAGTACGCTGATTCCTCTTTTATTCATTTCATCCACCTCAAACTATTTTTAACGTAAGGATAACATGAAGTCGTGTCTAAACTGTTATCAATTTGTGTACAAATTATGAAGGTTTTTGGCGAAAACTCCCTAACAGTAATCTTCATAAAATTTTCACGATTCCCCAACAGATTTGTCAAGATTAAATAATATAATTTACATACTCACATAATTAGTTTGGAGTGATTGGTTTGTCCTCTGAATTCAAAAATATCCTCTCCATCATCCTCTTTGGTGATAACAAGGAGCATAAAGACGATGATGTAAATTTGCCAAAACTTCTCAATCTCTTAAAGGAGCAGGAGAACAAAACCAAGTATTATTTGGAGAAACTTGACCACTACATAATTCAATTACGTGATGATCAGTTTGCCGGAAATATACCTGAAGCACAAAAACTGTTTATGGCAGAACAAATTGCTTATCTGGAAAAACAAAAACTCACTTTAATCCAGGATTTGGAGAACTTATTATTATGGAAAGAAAGACTAAATTATTATCTTCTTACGACCAAAATAAACTCTATACACCTGGATAACCTGGACCTGGAGCTGAGATTACTCCAAATAAATAATCTAAAATAATTGATAAAGTGATTTAGAAAGCCCACCTTTACATAATATTTAGGTGGGCTTCCATAATTTTTTGGGGACATTCCTGTCCCTGAGACAGACCCGAACTTCAGCAGGTGTGTCTCCTTTCCTTTTACTCAACAGGAGATGCCTTCTGTTCCTTAGCCTTATTGTTGTCTTCACCATGGCAGTTTTGACCTTTATCGCGCATACCAAACATCATGAGAACATGCATGAGGGGACAGGCCAGAAGAAAGAGCCAGGTAAGATTGGCACCGCCGAATGAACTCTTGAACTGGGGCGCAAAAAAGATAAGAGCTACAATAGGAAGCAGGCAGCATAACATCATTAACAGACCTTGTAAGGGACCATGATTTTTGTGATTCATAATTAAATTCCTCCTTCAACATTCTTCTAAGAATTTTATTATTACATACCGATAGGAAGCTTAAAGGGTAACAGTTTAGCGGTAAAGGCAGTTAATAAGGTGAACTTATCAAGCATAATTAAGACGCCCATTCCCAGCATAATCAAACCTAAGACTAGATTGACTGTTTTTTCTACCCGCCAGGTCCTGTGAATGGCTTTGATAATTTTGTCCATATAAAGACTGGCCAGTAGATAAGGTATGGCTAAACCGGTAGAGAAGAAGAACATGACCGTCATACCGCTGGAAATAGACCCTAAAGAACCTGCCATGATCAGGATAGAGTAGAGGACTGGACCAATGCAGTGAGAGCAGGCTACAGCGAAAACAATACCGATGCCAAATGCCTTTAAATAACTTGCTTTTTCTTTTCCCTCAGCACCGGGTATCTTGCAGTGGTCAGGACCTTTCTTGCCTATAAGGCCAAGGATATTTAAGGCCAATAGAATTACGGCTGCTCCCCCGATGAAGTTTAAGACCTGTTTGTATTCCTTTAATAACTTAGAAAAGGCTCCGGCTGCACCACCGGCCAGTGTAAAGATAATAGTAAAGGCTAACACAAACATGAGGGTTTTAAGGAATATTTCCTTTTTCAATTCTTTGTTATCCGGGAGGTTGCGCAATTCTTTCAAGGACAGACCGGTAATAAAGGTAAAATAACCCGACAGCATAGGGATGATACAGGGTGAAACAAAAGAGACGATCCCTGCCAGAAATGATAGTAAATAAAGACTCATAGAAATCCTCCGTTTTCTTTTTCCTGACCATAGTTTAGTACAAATAAGTGTCTAAACTTTTATCAATTTGTGAAAGAACTATGAACTTTATATGTTCACAATATCTTCACACTTTGATGAAAGTTTGTACACTTCTTTTTTGTACAATAAAGACCATGACGCCCAACGGTTAAAAGGAGGTAATACATTTTGAAAGAACTCTTTTCTTTCGGTCATATATCCATCTATTTTTTCGGTGTGACAGTAGCTCTCGGTGCCTTAGCGGGCATCCTCTTGGCTTCGCGTGAAGCAAAAAAACAGGGTATCCCTGAGGATCCCTTTTTTGATGTCCTCTTATATACCCTGTTAGGTGGTTTCCTGGGAGCGCGTTTAGTCTATATACTGGCCTATGGCTCATCCTACTACTTTGCCAACCCTTTAGAAATCATTTTTATCAATAATGGGGGGCTTTCTATCCACGGGGGTATCCTGGGAGGCGTTTTCTCCGGTATCTGGCGCATCAAAAAACACCAGCTTTCACTCTGGCAGATTGCGGATATAATTGCTCCCGCTCTAATCCTGGGACAAGCCATCGGCCGTATTGGCTGCGATGTTTTCGGTATCCCCATGGCAGAACCCTATTTCTGGGGAGTAAAGGTGAACGGTATACTGGTCCATCCTGCCCAGGTGTATGAATTAATCCTTGACTATCTTCTTTTTGCCTACCTGTGGCTTAGACGAACCTCTGCCTCTTATCAGGGACAGATCTTTGTCCATTATCTCATTGGTTTTTCCATAATCAGAGGAATCGTAGAATTCTTCCGGTTTAGTCCCACGGTTTTTGGTTTCTTATCCGTTTCTCACCTCTTAAGTATTGTTGGTATCATAGCAGGTCTTATCTTGGCGGCATATCTTAAGAAGACTTATCCCTTGGAAAAAAATAAGGAAAAGAACGCTTCACCTCTAAGCACTCTGCTTTTCACTGCTCTTCTGATTATCGTATCAACAGCCATCTATTATTTTGTTCAAGGATAGGAACGGGGAATGATAATGCAGCAGAAAAAATCTATCGTCCTTCACTTTTCCGTCTTTCTTGTCGGTTTTACCCTCTTCATGTTTGAGATTACCCTAACCCGCCTTTTTTCCGCCCTCATGTGGTATCACTTTGTCTTTTTCGCTATCTCCCTGGCCATGTTAGGCTGGGCTGTAGGCGGAGTCTATGCTCATAGATGGTTGAAAAGCCTGGAGGAATCGCCTTTTAATGAAGATGCTCTACCCATAAAGAAACAGCGTCTACTGGCTGCTCTCGCCGCGAGTATTCTGTTGGCCATCCTCTTCATGTATAAGGTTCCTTTTAACTTCTCCCTGGTTTTCCTCTATACCTTAACCAGTGCCCTCCCTTTCATCTTGGGGGGCTATTACCTCTCCCTGGTATTTAAAGAAAATGCCCAAAACAGCAACACCATTTACTTTGCTGACCTTCTAGGCTCAGCCTGTGGCAGCTTTCTCATTATTCTTTTCTTAAATAACTTTAGCCTCATCAGGATTAGTATAATTTTAAGTTTGATAGTCCTATTGGTTTTTTCCTTCAACCTTACCACACGTAAAAAGAAAATATTAGCAAGCAGTCTGACGGCAGTGATGTTAATATTGACTGTTGCCGGCGGCGCTTTCTTAGATTCTTTTGCCAAAGATTTTACTGCTTATAAAGGGAATCCCAAAACCCTGGGAGCCCTGTCGGAGAAAAATCCCCGCATCGTTTTTACCACCTGGAATTCCCTGGCCCGTACTGACGTGGTGGAAACAGATGACATTAAGTATAAGACAGTGCTGGTAGATGGTGGCGCTACTTCCCGGATGATCGCCTTTAACGGTGATCCCTGGGAAGTGGCATACCTAACCCAGGAAGTAGGTTATTTCCCCTTTGCCCTTGGCGCCAAGAACTCGGCCCTTTTAATAGGTCCCGGTGGCGGAAAGGATATTCTGCTGGCCCATTTGGGCGGTATCCACGATATTACGGCTGTAGAAATTAACCCCGGTACGGTGAAAGCAGCAGAGTATTTCAAGGGCTATAACGGCAATATCTACGGTTTTGCAGGAACAAAGGTATTTGTAGAAGACGGCCGCAGTTTTATTACCCGCGACAACAACAAGTATGATGTCATCTTCCTTTCCCTGGTGATGACACAGGCCTCGGAGACCCTTGGTTATGCTCTCTCCGAAAACTATATCTATACTAAAGAAGCTTTTAATGCCTACTTGAACCACCTGACACCTGATGGTACCCTGGCTTTTGTCCTGCACGGCAAAGAGGACCTGCAGAAAGCCTTGGCCACTGTGCTCAAAGTCCTTGAGGAGCGGGGGGTACCCCAGGAAAAAGCTTCCCAGTACCTGGCGGTTATTAACAGTTCATACCGTGATGGGAAGACCCATGCCCATGACAACAGTATCATGTACCCTCTCTTAATGGTAAAAAATTCGCCTTTTACCAAAGAAGAAAGCCAGCAGCTTCAAGCTATGGCGACTCTGTCTAACCAGCCCATTATTCATCTACCTTTAGTTATGGATAATTCAGAGGCAATTATTCCTCCCGCCAAAGACTTACCATCTTATATAGTAACCGATAATAATCCTTTCTTTTATAATCCCGGTAAAGGAGTTCCTCTGCCTATCTTGTTAATCCTGGTAGCCGTATATTTAGTTGGTGCCCGTTTCTTTAAGCCCTGGTTGGAGATAAAGGAATCGCCAGTCCGCTATGTACGAAACTATTTTTCTCTCATTGGCGTGGCCTTTATGCTCATCGAAATTCCTCTCTTACAAAAACTGATTTTACTCTTCGGTCATCCAACCCTGACTTTCTCCACAGTTATAGCTATCTTGCTTTTTGCGACAGGGCTTGGCAGCCTGTTCAGTAAAACCCTGACCAGAAAAATTCCTCTTCCGGTTATTGGTTTAATGATTTTCCTCTACACCGGCGTTCTCTATCTTGCCCTTCCCGGTTTTATTGCCTATTTCCAAGGGGCTACCCTGGGGCTTAAAGTAATTTCTACTTTGGCTCTCCTGCTGCCTCTGGGCATCCTCATGGGTATCCCTTTTCCTACCGGTATTCGCTGGGCAGAAGAACAAGATATGAGTGAAATGATACCCATTATCTGGGGTATTAATGGCTGGATGTCAGTGGTAGGTTCTGTACTGTCTCTGGTCCTGGCCATGTCCTTGGGCTATAACTTTACACTTTTAGCCGGAGCAGGCCTATATTTGGCTTTTACTTTCCACACCCGCAAGGGTTCTTTCAGAGAATAAATATAAAATAAGGGATACCAAGAGGGGTACACCGCGGGAGGTATACCCCTCAAAACTTCGGTTTTTTAGTTTCCCGGCGTGTACGGTCAAGCCTCTCCAATTGGACTAGTTTTTCCTGAAGCTGGTGGAAAGTATATTTAACGAGTTGGCCAACCGGTGTTGAATTTCATTTTACCCTCCAAAACCTCTGTCTTAAATCAAAGAGAAAAATTGGCGGACATCCGCCAATTTTTAGAGATTATTTACCATGTCTTCAAGCTCATTTAATCTTTGCCGTTGCGCGGCCACCTTTTGTTCAGCGATTTTAGTTTCCAGTTTGGTTTCCAATTCCTTTAGCTGCTCAAGGGTCTTATGAATCTCTTGGATTTTGACTTCGATATCAGCAGCTTGTTCCGCAAAGTCCTGTCGTTTTTCCAGGTGGGCCCTGGCTGCTCTTTCATCTGTGCTGATCATTTCTTTGGCCAGCAATTCTTCCTGCTCCATCTTTTTTCTTAGTTCAGCTTGCGCATTCTGCAAATTCTGCAAGATGAGTAAAGTTTCTTCCCGCGCCTTGTGCAATTCCATTTTTTTGTTCTCAAAGAGAACGGACTTATCCTCCCTGGAAACCTTCGAGTCCCTTGATGAGCTTACTCTTTCTTTTAGGGATTGACGTAACTCCCATAAATCATCCAGGGTAAACCTGCCCTTCTTTAATTGTTCCAGATACTCATCGTACATGCCAGAAGTAATCATGCCACTGGCATACATTTTTTGCAGTTCCTTTTTTATTAAACGATAATCTGAGGACCTGTCCTCAAACTCTTCATTCCGTCTATATCGTCCAGGTTCAGGGAAAAACATACCTCCGCCACAACCAAAAAGAGGGAATCCTCCCCAACCTCTACCACCGCATCCCATCCTCTTAAACCTCCTAACTTTTATTAGCCATTTGAGCTTTTAACCTCTTAAGATCCTCTTCCACAGCAGCGTCCTTACTTAATTTGGCTAAACGCTGTTCAACATCGTTTTCCTGAAGGGGCAAGATTTCTTCCACAACCCCCTCTTCCAGAAGGTGATCAATAGCCTGTACCCTGGCTTCTGTATGTTTGATTTTAGCTTCCGCCCTTTCTACGATCTCTGCCACGTTTTGAGATTCCTTACCCAGAGAAGTTAAAATTTCTTTTACCTTTAATTGGGCTTGGGAAGCATCATATACAGCTTTAAGCTCTTCTTTTTTTGCACGGAACAGTTCAATCTTATGCCGCATTTCCTTTTGGTTTTTCGTGATAATAGTCAATTTTTCTTCTAGTGCCGTAATTTGTTTAGCGAGAACTTGTGCCCTTTCTTCTTCCTGATGTTTTTTATTCAACGCTTCCCGGGCTAATTCTTCCTGCCCCATAGTTAACGCTTTCTGGGCTAATTCCTCATAATTCTTAGCATTAGACAGGTTAGAATCCCGCTGTATTTCCAGTTTCCGTTTGGCAGTGGCAACTTCCACGGTATGTCTGGTCATATCTTTTAAACTTTGTTCCATCTGGCTAATACTGTAATCAAGCATTTCCTTCGGGTTCTCCACCGCATCTAAGCCTTTCTCCATTTTGGCTCCTAAAATTGCCTTAATTCTGGTTAACAATCCCACACAACTCACCCCTTAAAATTTGTACTAAATTTATCTTACCTGAAAGTTTTGAATTAACTTTGAAGCAATTGTGTATATTTAATGAACTTTTTAACAAAGGACAAAAACCTCTAAACACAGTAGAGTCAGAAAAGAAAAAAACGCAGGCATCAAGAGCCTGCGGCATTAGCTGAGAAGAACTTGTCTTCTTTCATTGTACTCTTCCAGAGAAATTTCCCCCGCGGCATAACGTATCTTCAACTGCTCAAGAGCAACATTGCCAGGGGTGTTTTTTTCTGGTTTTTTATTGTGGAGCAACTGGATTAAACCATAACCTGCCAGAAAAATACCTGCGATGATAACACCCCACCACAGCAACATGAAAAACCACATACCAAAACTCATCATTCCATAACCCATCATGTTTATCATCCTCCAATAAAAGCGTTAAATTCTTTTTGACCTGTTAAGGCTATTATACAAAGGCTTTGTGTTGGACCTTTGACAAAATTGTGTAGAAACTATGAACTTTACGATAAGAATTTATTCTTGTTTCTATCTTCACAATATCTCTAAAATACAAACACACTTTCTTCACAATTTGTTCACTCTTTATTCACGTTTAATTACTATACTGACTATACCATCTATTAATTCTTATATAAGGAAAGAAAGGAGGAAAACAGATGTTAAAAATTTTTACAGACAAAAGAACGGTACCTTTTTGGACCCTCCTGAGGATCTGGCTAGGAATCCAATGGCTGACAGCAAGTCTCGGTAAACTTGGTAACCCCGTTTGGACAGGAGAAAAAGCAGGGGTTGCTATTACAGGTTTTTTTAAGAATACTTTAACTCTTGCAAGTGGTAGCAAACCCGCCGTTCAGGGATGGTACGCAGCTTTTATTGAAAAATTTGCTTTACCCAATGCAAAAATTTTTAGTTATCTGATACCAATCGGTGAATTTGCAGTTGGTTTAGGCTTAATTGTTGGGGGATTGACTACCATCGCTTTACTTGGCGGTGCCTTCATGAACCTGAATTTCATGTTAGCTGGAACTACCAGTACTAACCCAATCTTATACACCGCAGCAATTTTACTCCTGGCTGCTGGGACAAATGCCCGGACATGGGGAGTAGATTCAATCTTTGCTAAATATTTATTTACTAATAAGAAGCCTAAAGATAAACTGCAAGCTACTACGGCATAACAGAATAATTGTTTAAAACTTGCCATAATCGTTACTTCTCCCAAACCTTAAGCTGCCAGCCTGGTCCTTTCAACTTCTCCGCCGATATCAATATAACCCTCAATCCCGTCTCTTAAAGTTGTCTTCATTATAAAATCTAAATTTGTCCATTCTAGGAAGCAGGAAAGGATAATTATTTAACAATTTATGACCATAGTACAAGAAAATTATGTCTAAAGTACGAAGACCTTTTCCTGGTAAAAAAAAATTTCTAAATATGTATTAGTTATCTTAGTAATGCACACACTAACCTACGGAGGTGATAATTAAAATGACAGCTCCCAAAATGCAGGTAAAATGCGGTGTAGACAACTGCCATTTCTGGAAAAATCAATACTGTACTGCTGAAGCTTTAGAAATTAATACCCAAGGTGACGGCAGAGCACAAACCAGTGACGGAACCTGCTGCACCACTTTTAAACCAAGGTAAAGATAACAATGGATACATCAATAGATAGACCGCTGGTACCATATCCAGCGGTCTATTTATTGATTAGTTTTTTGCTAACTTTTTCTCTAAAGCTTCCCACCCAATGCGTTCAATGGTTTCAATCAGTCTTTCACCTTTTCTACCCTCTTCCCGGTAAAAATCCATAATACCCTCTACAATACCGGGTACTTCCTCCAATGGTACTAATTCATAAAGCAATCTCCCAAAATTATATTTCTTCCCTATCTTACCACCCAATTCCTGACTGCTTAACCCTACAAGCCCTGATTGGACAAACCTTGATACAATTACCACAGTTAATACATTTGTCTGCGTCTATAGAAGGACACTTTTCATTAATATTAATGGCCTCAACCGGACATCCTCTCACACATAGTCCACAGTTAACACAATTATCCTCTTCTATATAGGGTTTAACCTGCCCAACCAAACCTACATCATTAATCTGAGGTTTAACGCAGCTATTGGGGCATCCGGCAATGGCAATTTTAAATTTGTGTGGAGTTGAACCTTTGTTCTTTAATATTAGATTTAAATGGTCAGCTAGTAAAAATGTATCAAAGTGACTGTAAGGACAATGCGTTCCTTAAGGCACATCCCCTGTGTCTAAAGGTCTTTTGTTTTTTTACTTTTCCTAGTACAATTGGACTAATTTTTGCTTATTCTTTGTCCAGAGTTACTAATAGAGCATCTTCTTTCCGGCTTAAATTAGTCTTGCTGGAGGATTGTACAAAAAGAAGCAATGCTTTATCATTCTAATTAATTGAGAATATTTATCATTTATTTGAGGAGGGATTTTTAAGGTATTATATTGCCAATACATTATCAGTTTTAGAATAACTAATATCTACGGAGGTTTTTCATGAAAAACAAAACATTATTATTAACATTGCTACTGATATTCATTATCACGCTCTTTGCCGCCGGCTGTGGTAAAACACAAAACCCACCGGTAGCCCAACCCGAAGTAAAAGAGCTTATTGTTTATTCCGGAAGAAAAGAAGCCTTAATTAAGCCAGTAATTGAGCAATTCGAAAAACAAACAGGTATTAAAGTAGTATTAAGAACAGGCGGTGCCTCGGAACTGGCTAATGCCATCATGGAAGAAAAAAATAATCCCAAAGGCGATGTATTTATTGCCAATGATGGCGGCACACTGGAAAAGCTTAAAATGGAACAGGTTTTATTACCTTATAAGCCTGCAGACTTTGAGAAAGTGCCTGCCGACTTCAAGTCTCCCGACGGCAGTTGGATAGGGCTTTCTGTCCGGGCCCGGGTTATTATGTATAACACCAATCTGCTTTCTGAAAAGGATGTGCCCAAATCTGTATTGGAATTAACGGATAAAAAATGGCAGGGCCAGGTAGCCATTGCCAGCAGCGCCAATGAATCCTTAATCGGTCATGTCACCGTTTTGCGCAAAACAATAGGCGATGCTGCCACGGAAAAGTTCCTGAAAGGATTAATGGATAATAAGGTGCAAGTCCTGAAAGGTCATACGGAAGTCCGTAAGGCTGTAGGAGCCGGAGAGTTTAAGTTAGGCCTGATTAACCACTACTATTACCACCTTCAGAAAAAGGAAGGCTCACCTGTAGCAGCGATTTACCCGGATCAGGGTCAAGACCAGATGGGTACTGCCACCAATATAGCAGGGGCAGCTATTATCAAAGGAGCCAAAAATATTGACAATGCCAAGAAATTTATGGATTTTCTCCTCAAACCGGAAGTGCAAAAATTATTCGCAGAGCTTAATTATGAAATACCCGTGGTAGAGGGAGTACCCGTTTTCGAAGCCAAGTCCTTAAAAGAGTTTAAACGAGCTGCGGTAAATATGGAAGTGTTGGGTCAAGAGCTTAACAATACCATGAACATGTTAGAAAAAATCGGTATGCCGTAAAGCGAAAGGAACGAGAAGATGGTCATAAAAAATAAAAGGGCACTAAGTGCCCTTTTAACCTATTGGAACCATGGGTGGCATAAACCACCTTCCATAACTTTTGCTTTTCTTGGTTTTGCCATTAGTTTGATGATGGCGCTTCCCCTCTGTTATATCATTTTTAGAGCACTGGGAAGTGATCAGGCCGTCTGGCTTCGACTTTTCAGCGCCAGGATACCTCAATTGTTATGGAATACCCTAAGTTTAACCCTTGCTGTAACTATTCTTGCCTTGGGCATAGGGGTTACTTTAGCCTTCTTAGTGGAAAGAACAAACCTGCCAGGCAATAAAGTCTGGCGCTGGCTCCTAGTTTTACCGCTGGTAATTCCCCCTTATATTGGGGCATTCTCGTATATCACTTTATTTGGCAACACAGGTATCTTGAAAAACCAATACATCAATATTTATAGTTTTCCGGGTGTAGCCTTCATCATGACTTTGTATACTTTCCCCTATGTTTTTTTACTGGTTAGTGCCGCCCTGCAGCGCATCAATCCTCACTATGAAGAGGCCGCCCGCTTGTCAGGCTTAAAACCGTCCCAAATATTCCTGAGAGTAATTCTTCCCTTGCTGCGACCCAGTATGGGAGCAGGTAGTATTCTGGTAGCCCTCTATGTCTTGTCTGATTTCGGGGCCGTAGGTATGTTAAGATATTTTACTTTTACCAGTGCTATTTACACCCAGCTAATCGGCAGGTATGACCGGTCCGGGGCAGCAGTCCTCAGCCTGGTACTTATCTTTTTAACTTTTCTTCTCTTATTCCTGGAATGGTATACCAAAAGAAATAAAGCCTATTACCAGGCTAAAGGTATCCTGAAAAAACAAGAACCAATTAATCTATATTACTGGCGAATACCCGCCCTCATCTTGGCAGGTAGTGTTTTCCTCCTTGCCGTTGCCCTTCCCGTGGGAACATTAGTCTATTGGCTAATCTTGGGACTTTTCAAACAGATTACCTTCAGTGAATTTTGGAAATATACCTTTAACAGCTTCCTGGTTTCTTCACTGGCAGCCACATTTTCTCTGATATTTGCCAGCATCATTGGCATTTTGCATAAAAGAAACGGCGGATTCCTTGGGGAACTTATGGCCAGGTGTTCTTTTGCCGGTTATACCATACCGGGTGTAATCATCGCTATCGGTATTCTCTTTTTCGCCAATTCTTATTTACCCTGGATCTATGGCACTTTTCTGATGCTGGTTGTTGCCTATATTATAAGATTTATGCCCCAGGGTTTACAGAGTTTTACATCCTCCCTGGCCTTAATCAGCCCCAGCCTGGAGGAAGCTGCCCAGTCCCTGGGAGAAAGCCCATGGGGCGTCTTACGGAGAGTAATCTACCCGTTAACTCTTCCCGGGCTCAGGGCAGGCTGGACGCTGATGTTTATTAGCTCTCTCAAAGAGCTGCCTGTGACCCTGCTTTTAAGGCCCGCAGGTTTTGATACCCTCTCTGTGCGCATCTGGCTTGAAGCCAGCGAAGGTTTTTATCTAGCTGCCGCACCTGCGGCACTTCTCTTGATCTTAGTTTCTATCATCCCCATCAGGCTCATTGTGGGGAGAGACGGAGGATACAAAAATGAAGGTTTATCTTAACAACGTGACAAAGACTTACAACCACAGGGGCTCCCCTGCTGTAAATAACATCAGCTTTACTGTAGAGCATGGGGAAATCCTTTCATTGTTAGGCCCCAGCGGCTGTGGAAAAACCACGACGCTCAGGCTCTTAGCAGGTTTTGAAGCTCTGGACAACGGGTTCATCTATTTTGATGAAAAGCTTATTGCCAGTGCAAATTTAACCCTTCCTCCTGAAGAGCGCAATATCGGCATGGTCTTTCAGGATTACGCCTTATTCCCTCACCTCAATGTCTTTGAAAACATCACCTTTGGTATCAGAGATAAAAAAATAAAGCAGCAAACATGTGAAAGATTATTACGCCTGATCAATCTTACGGGTTTAGAAAAGCGCTATCCCCATGAATTATCAGGGGGTCAGCAGCAGCGGATTGCCCTGGCCCGGGCTCTCTCCACGAAGCCAAAATTGATACTGATGGATGAACCCTTTAGCAACCTGGATACCTCTCTCAAAAAACAGATGCGAGATGAAATTAAAAGAATTGTTAAAGATTCCGGCGTATCGGCTGTGATGGTAACCCATGACCCTGAAGACGCTCTGGTCATGGCCGATAAAATCATCATTATGAAAAATGGAGTCATTGAACAACAGGGCCTTCCCCATGAGTTGTACAAAAGACCCGCCACAGAATTTGTGGCGCGTTTTTTGGGAGAAGCGAATATATTAGATATCAGCAGCTTTAAGGAATCTGCTACTGGCAAGGTGGTTATCCGGCCAGAGGATATATGCTTATCAAAAGAAGGGATTTATGAATGTGTGGTAGAGAAAAATCAATACCTGGGTAACCGGGTGGAAGTGGCACTTTTGTATCAAAACCAGACCATACTGGCAAAAGCACCAAATACCCTCGTTGTCGAAAAAGGTCAAAGAGTTAGATTCTCCATTAACTGGGATAAGGCATATTTTTTAAACTAAGTTAATCCTGTCTAATCTTCAAACTTAAGTCCATTGGCAATATTACCATTGCCTTGGGCTCCGGTAGCAAGAATGAACCGGTTTCGCCTAGCGATAAGTTTCTTTCTATTATTTTACAAATCTGCCTTTGAGAAGAAGGAGGAATTTATAATTAAGTATTAAAAACAACAGGCATTAAAAAAAGACCTGGCTTATGTATGCTTTCGCCAGGTCTTTTCTTTAATAACTCCTCAACCAGGTATACTGCTTGAGGTATGTGAGCTTAAATTAATTTAGACAAGGCTTAATTGGGTTAAGGCTTCTGTTATGGTTTCCGTTTCTTTTGCTGAAGCTTCAACCAGAGGGAGACGTAGCCTGCCTGAAGGTAACCCTAAAAGGGATAAAGCTTTTTTTATAGGAATGGGGTTAGTGGTTACAAAAATTGCCTTAAAAAGAGGAAAAAGTTGCTGGTGAATGGTTCTAGCCTGCTGTACATCACCGTTCAAGTAGAACTCAATCATTTTTTTAATAGAATTTCCTACAAGATGCCCTGCTACGCTTACCACCCCATAAGCACCTACAGATAACATGGGAAGCGTTAAACTGTCGTCACCGCTAAAAATTAAAAAATCTTCGGGAAGAAGCGTCTTCAGAGCGGAGACCTGGTCAAGGTTCCCGGCAGCTTCTTTCAGGGCTATAATGTTCGCTATGGCTGAAAGTCGAGCCACAGTTTCCGGCAATAAATTGGTCCCGGTTCTTCCAGGCACATTATATAACATGACAGGAAGTGAGGTTTCAGCAGCTATAGCCTTAAAATGCTGGTACATACCCTCCTGGTTGGGTTTGTTATAATAAGGTACGACGGCCATAATCCCGTCCACACCAATTTTCTCAGCCTCCCGTGTCAGGTAAATACTGTCCGACGTGGAATTTGACCCTGTACCGGCGATAATCTGACCCTTGTTCCCTACAGCCTCTTTAACGGCAGAAAAGAGACTTAATTTTTCTTTCAGAGATAAGGTAGGCGATTCTCCAGTAGTTCCTGCAATAACAAGACCGTCATTACCCGTCTCGATAAGGTACATGGCTAACCTTTGTGCACCTTCATAATCCACACTTAAATCATCTTTAAAAGGTGTCACCATAGCGGTAACCATTCTGGGAAACTTGAGCATACAATAACAGCTCCTCTCTTTTAAAGTATCTATTCGCTCCTTTTTCATTAACCCGTTCCCCGCACTGCCTGATTGGCATTAGCTACTCATCGATGAGGACCCCCTTCCTGCTTCTGACCCTACAACTACAAGCAGTATATGCATAAAAAAGTTAAAGGTGCAAACAGAGTTACATGGAATAAGAAAACGATAAAACAAAAAAGCTAAAGGCACTAACCTTTAGCGTAAAGGCCTACAGTTACCCCCTTCCCTGCCCCTGGTGAGATAGTGCTCCATCTGATAGCGGGCTCATATCAGATGACAGTCCTGCATTTCTTCAATGCAGTCCCAGCATGGAGCCCCGGCCAGGCTTCCACACTTCGGCGAATGCCCCTTTAGTCCAGTTCATCGTTGCCACACTCCCGGGTTTACTCTTGGCGATTCGCGACCCCTACCTCACTCTTGGGAGTGAGGTAAAAAATATTAGGTTTTTGCAAATTATAGCATAAACTAAAATTATACGTCAATCAAAAATTATGCTCTTATTTCCTGGCGCATAAAGACTATATAGGCAGAGGCAAAACAAACTAAAGCAGCTGCAATCAGACCTACAAGATGGGGCCAGATTAAAAGAAGGCTTTGCCCCAGGGAAAGAGGCCCTTTAATAGCGCCGATGGCCTGCTGTAAAAGCACAGGTCCCAGCGTCCTTACCGAAGGATTTAAAAGAGTGGTGACTGCTTCATCGTAAAGAGCCGTAGGGGAAATCCGGCTCAGGTTCTGCCGCAACTGGGTTTGAGCCAGGATCTGTTCCATATCAGTTCCATCCTGTACCGGGTATATTCCCTCGGCCACCATCCCTGCCAGGAGTCCGGCAAAAACGGCCAGAAACAGCCAAGCTGCTATTCCTGCAAGGGCTGAGGTGGATGTCTGGCGGAATAGTACGGAAAAGAGAATAGCAAGGGCCAGCCAGAAAGAGATATAAAGAATGCTTACCAGCAAATACGCCAAAATACGCAGCACCTCTTCCAGAGTGGGCGGAACCCCGATGAGAACAAGGCCCAGGCCCGCCACTAAAAGACCCAGCCCCAACAGGACAATGCCCAGTACAATAACGCCTGCCAGAAACTTACCGTTAATAAGGGCATCTCGGTAAATGGGCTGTGCAAGAATCCTGCTCAAAGTACCCCGGTCCCGTTCCCCATTGATGGCATCAAACCCCAGGGTTATTCCCACCAGGGGTCCTAAGAAGGAAACAAAGGAAATAAAGGAAAAAGGAAGGGTAGAACCAGATGTGGTAAAAAGCCTGAGGAAGACAAACTGCATCTGATCCTCTCCCACGGAGCTACGAATGGTACTGGCGGCCACATAGAGAGAGGCCATACAGGAAACTACGACCAGAAGAGTCAGGATTAGATAACGTTTGCCACTTAGATGGTCTGCCAGCTCTTTTTTTATGACGGCCGTAAGACCCTTGTTGGCCATTAACACTGCCTTGGGATCATAGAACTTCAGACTCTGTATAACTATCCTGCTCATTATAATCCTCCTTTCGGAAATACTGGAGGTAAATGTCACCCAGGGAAAATCCTCGCAGGTAGAGGTGCAGTAATTTGTAATTCTCTTGAACCAGGCGCTTGACAAGTTCAGCCCTGACATCCCGGGTGCAGGATAAGAGAAGCAGGTCTCCTTGCTTTTCCACCCTTGTAATACCCTCCACACTCCTGCACAATTGAACCACTCCAGACCCGGCAGGCTCAACCCTTATTTCCAATTGCAGCGGCTTTCCCGATTGCAACTGGCTTCCCAGTTCATTTATGGAACCGCTGGCAATAAGTTTACCCTTTACAAAAATACCTACTTCATCACAAATCTGCTGAATCTGGTGCAGCATATGCGAGGAGATTAAGACAGTTCTGCCATCCTCCCTGCTCAATTCCCTGATCAATTTTAACAATTCACGAACCCCTTCCGGGTCAATGCCTAATGTGGGTTCATCAAGAATAATGAGCTGCGGGTCTTTAATCAGGATATCGGCTATCCCCAACCTCTGGCGCATCCCCCGGGAATACTCGGCCACTTTTCTGTAACCTGCCTCCCGGAGTCCAACTCTTTCTAAAGCCTCTTGTATCCTTTTTTCCGACTCCTTTATAGATATCCCGTTAAGGGATGCGGTATACCGAAGGTTCTCCACACCCGTCAACTCCCGGTAAAATCCTACATTGTCAGGGAGATAGCCGACCATGGATTTAATGATGAGAGGATTACGCGTGGCATCATAACCGGCCACCAGCGCCTGTCCCGAAGTGGGCTCTGTAAGACCCAGCAGCATCAAAATGGTCGTTGTCTTACCAGCCCCGTTAGGACCCAGCAGACCGTAAACACTCCCTTTTTTGACCCGGAGGTTAAGATTATCGACGGCTGTGACCTCACCATAGCGTTTCGTTAAGCCTATGGTTTCTACCAACACTTCCTGTATCACCGTCAAGGCTATCGCCTCCCGTAGGTTTGAAACACCTTATAAACACCGGCTATTACCAGGAGGACAATCACTACTCCTACTAATCCCCAGAGAGTAGATGTTTTTACGGTTACCCTTAAATCGGCCGTACTTCTGGTTTCCCGTGTGGCAGCACTTAATGATACAAGATAGTCTCCTGAAATGGCTTTGCTGTCAGCAGTAATAGTGGCTGTAATCTGACGGGTTTCCCCTGGTTTGAGACTCTCAATTTTTTCCGGTTCAAAGGATACCGCCCAGTCTGGAGGCTGATGGGAAGAAAAGTTGATGTCATTAAGTAAAGCACCGCCCGCATTTTTTAGAATAAGATTTATCTTGGTATCCTTACCGGCTACAACTTCCCCATTCATCCTGCCGGAAGGGGTGGTAAACTCCAGCTTGTATGTACCGCTGATAATCACCTTTACTTTTTCCGCTACCTGGCTAGCGGCGCTGACAGCACGTACCACCACAGTATATTCCCCTGCTTCAGCACTGAGCGCAGGCATCACTTTTACATCGAGCCCCTTGGTTTCGCCAGGTTTTACATTGATGCTGGCAACCTGCTGGCTTTCATAAGATGGGGTAAAAGTAACCTGCCAGCCGTCGGGTGCCTGGGCACCAAGGCTGTAAGTCTGTTCACTGCTGCCATTGTTGGTTAAATTCATTTGAAAGTTAAAAGTGGCATCGCTGGGGCCTTTTAGTTCAGAATACTGGGCATTCAGTTCATCCCCGCCCATTCTGGCTTCTGAAATGAGAATTGCTAATTTGAAATTATCCCGGTAACCTTTGTCGCTAACGGTTTCGAGCCCGATAGAATAACGGCCGGCAGCTGTTTCTTCCGGTATTTTAATTTTCAAATCGGCAGTTCCGGAATTATTTGCCTCAACAAAAACCTGCTGGATTTCCCTCCCCTGTCCTCTAATGGAAGCCGTCCAGCCTTCTGGAAGAGAAGTAATTTTGAGGTTCACAGTTTGGCTGATCGCAGTGTTGTTTTTAATCTCAAGGGGGAAAACAATACTTTCCCCGGCCGCAGCACTGATTCCCGGGTACCTGGTGTAAATTTCCAAGCCAGACCCGGCCATTACGAACTGGACCGGTAAAAACAAAGACAGGATAAATAGAGTACTGACCACATACACCAACATTTTTTTCTGGGAGATCTTCCGAACTTTTGTAAACATCTTTACCACCCCACTCTTAAAAATAGTATCATTAAAGTTCAGAACATGACCCGGAATTGTGTTCACTACTCTTTATTTCTCTGTAATCAACGAAGAATTAAATTTTGTTAGCACTCCCTTGCGGTGAGTGCTAATGTCGCATTTTTATTCTAAAAAAAGCATTTTTCTTGTTTCAAGAGAAAATAATGGGTATTTTTAATGATTATAACCCATTAATCAAAAATAAACTTAAAAAAGGCTGTAAATCTCATTCTCTCTATGCCTGCCACTGGCGGTGTCCGGAAAGACTTAGAGAACAGAACCAGTGCAATGAACGTAACAATATGGGGGGAAATATTTTTAATAGAATAACCGGAATCCTGATCGTAAATAGCCCCACCCAGTGGACTAGAATCGGTTAACGAATCAGGAGAAGTATTTGCAGGAGACATTACGTTTCATGTAGAAATGAAATCTCTAATATGACCTCATCTATAGTTATTTATAAAGGTAGGTTTTTATTATGGAAAAAATAGGATGGCTGGGACTTCCCGTAAAGACCTGGCTGGTCATCGGGGTGCCTTTTATTCTCTCCGCCCTGGCCCCTTATACGATTGCCATGTATTTGATTAAAAGGGGACGGATAGATGAGCATGAATAAGTCTCTGATTTATCTGGTTTTTTTTACCCTTTACACAATTCTAATTCTTTCAGTGGGTAAATACGGTATTAGTAAAACCAAATCAAGCCGGGACTTTTATGTGGCAGGTAATTCTTTAGGGCTGTCTTTGAGTATTTTTACTTTTGCCGCCACCTGGCTAAGCGCAGCTTCTATGCAGGGTTTGACAGGTTCTATTTATACTTATGGCTACTCTGCTGCATTGTACGCTGTTATCGGCTGGTTTCTGGGGGCTTCCCTCCTGGTAATCCTGGCAGTAAGGTTAAAGGATTACGATATTGTGACAATTCCCGAGTTCTTCCGAATCCGGTATGGGAGTCGTCTTTTTCAAGCCATGGGTGGAGCCATCATTATAGTTAGTTATATATTCTATATCATGATTCAAATCAGGGGCTTTGGTATTGTCATGACCCAACTTTTGGACATACCCTATACTCTCTCCATTTTCCTGGTTTATCTTTTTATTCTCTATACTACATTTGGCGGCCTGTATTCGGTGGCTCGCACCGACGCAGTTAATTTTATCTTAATTGTCATGGGTACCCTGGTGGCACTTTCTCTGGTTATGGGTAATCTGGGCGATATAACGGAGATCCATCGCCAGGCCATGCTCATCGACACTAAACCATTTCAGGACTTTGCCACTCAAACACCACGGGGCTCCTTGTTAGATCCTTTTGCCTATGGTTTACACCCTCCCCTCTTGATTGTAACTGTATTTTTTGGCTGGGGCCTGGGACTTGCGGCTAACCCCCAGTATGCCATCAGAATTATCTCGGCCCAAAGCAAAGAGGTCGCTTTGAAGATGATAGGACTTTCTGTGCTTGTCCTGGCCTTTATCTACATTTGTCTCATCCTGATCGGTATAGGTTCCCGTGTTCTTGTTCCCAGCCTTACAGGAGTGTCTTCAGTTGACGAAATCTTTCCCTATATTATTAATAATATCCTTTATTCCAGGTGGAGCGGTTTTGTCCTCATCAGTCTAATTGCCACCGCTATCTCCACAGCAAATTCCCAGCTGCTTCTAGTTGCCAGTGGGTTCAGTCATGATATCTACAAAAACTATCTTAACCCCCAGGCAGAAGAAGACAAGCTCCTGTTCGTAAACAGGGTTTTTATTTGTATTGGAGGTACCCTGGCTTTGCTACCCCTCCTTTGAGCCTTTTGACCTTCGGCGGCCATGTCTGGGGGATCTTTTCTTCAACCTTTTTGGTTCCTTTATATGGTGGTGTCTTTTGGCATAAGGCTACTAAGGAAGGAGCCATAGCCTCCTTTTGTGGTGGACTGACAGGCTTGACCCTCTTCTATCTGGTATCCCTTTATTTAAGGGGCAAAGCAGGGTTTCTCGATCATATCACCGTCCACCCCGCTGTTTTTGGCGTTTTCGTCTCCTTTGTCCTTTTTTACGTGGTCAGCGTCATAACATATCAAAAAGAGGGGAAGAAAATTGAGAATTGATATTGAGAATAAAATCCTAATCCCCTTTTTGCTGCTGATAATCATACCCACCTTAATGGTAGGAGGGGTATTTTACTGGAATAGCAACAAGCTTTTAATAGAGAGTCAGAAGAACAACATGGCCAATGATTTGACCCATGTCGTTCATTATCTCGATAACTTTGCCCTGGAGGTAGAAGAAGGTAATCTCTCCCAGGAGCAGGCACAAAACCAGGCCCTTAAATACCTGACTAAAAGCCGCAAAGAGGCTATTATGGTTTATGACCAGAAAAAAGACCTCCTGCTGACAGGTGCAGAACCGCAAGACAGGTCTAATTGGACTGCCCAGACCAGTGTTTGGTTTGAAATCAACGAATCCAAAATTAATGCGTACATTCACTATCCTGAATGGGACTGGGTTATTGGTATTTCTTATGACACCAAGGGCTTTGCTTATGAACTGCTGGAGATGCAGAAGTATACTCTACTCATTGCGCTGATTGGTATCATTGTGGCCGTGGAATTAAGTATTCTCCTGGCTCACAATATATCACGGCCTATCAAGAATCTGGCCGAAGTATGCGACCAAATTGCCCAGGGTAATTTAGAAAATAAAATGCCCTTAGAAAGAACAGACGAAATCGGCGTTTTGTCAAGGGCCCTCCACAATATGCTAGAAAGGCTCAAGGAGAACAGTAAAAAACTGGAAGCCATGAAAAAGTCTAATGAAGACATCCTTCGCTGTATTGACATTGGCATCATCGCTGTAAACAAGGAAGGGAGTATTATCGGGATCAATCAGGCCGCTAACAACCTCATGGTTGACAAATATGTAGTGGATGAGAACGACCAGTATGTGGGTGAGCTATCCACCCTCCTCATGGAAAACCTTCATCGTACTGTAACAACAGAACAGCCCGTACACAATCTTGAGTGGAAAATAAAAGACGGACAATCTACCCGGTATCTTGTAGTGACAACAGGACTGTTACGCAGCGAAGATGGTAGTTCTAACGGCGCTATCTGCAGTTTCAGCGACATAACCCAACGGAAAAAGGTGGAGGAAAGGATAGAAAGGGTCAACAGGCTTGTCTCTCTAGGGGAATTAGCTGCAGGACTGGCCCACGAAATCAGAAATCCCCTGGCAGGAATGAAGACCAGTTCCCAGGTACTACTAAACAGGCTTAAGGACCAAACCTCCAATAAAAATCTGATTGAGGGTGTTCTGTTCGAAATTGACAGACTCAATATGCTGATAGCCGACCTTTTAAATTTTGCCCATCCTCGACCGGCTGACCGTACCTACGTTAATGTCGTAGAAATTATAAAAAAAGCCCTGGAACTTACGGAAAATGAGTTGGAAAAGCATAATATCAAACTTGAAATGAGCGTGGAAACCAAGGACACCATGGCCTACATTGACAGAAACCAGATGGAACAGGTTTTTTTAAATATTATTATTAATGCGGTTAAGGCGATGAAAGAGGGAGGCAAGCTCTCCATCAAGGTATATAAGAAAGAAGACAGCATGTTCCGTAAACTGAAAGTAGCTTTCTCCGATACAGGTGTAGGCATTGAACATGAGAATATTAGCAGAATTTTTGACCCGTTCTTTACGACCGATCCTGGCGGTACTGGTCTGGGCTTATCGGTTGTTCACAAACTTGTGACGGCAAACGATGGTGATATCGAGGTTACCAGCAAAGTGAACCAGGGCACTACTTTTATCATTAGCTTGCCCTGGGAGGAGGTACATCCCCTTGAAGAAGAGAATTCTCATCATTGATGATGAAGTTATTTTAGCCAGCTCCCTGCGGGAGGGTTTAAAAGATTTGGGGTATGAAGTTGAAACAGCGTCCAGTGGAGAAGAAGGACTGGATAGAGTGATAATCTTTCAACCCCATTTAGTCTTTTTAGACCTGCGCCTCCCCACAATGGGAGGAATCCAGGTCTTAAAAGAAATAAAGAACATCGATAAGAACATTGAAGTGGTCATGATGACAGCTTATGCTGATACTAAAACGGCTGTGAGCGCCATAAAACTGGGCGCCTATGATTACTTGAACAAACCCTTTGAATTAGACCAGATTGCCATCATGGCAAACAAAGTCTTAGAGAATATCAGTCTTAGGAACCAGACCTTTCTCCTTAAGGAGGATAAAAAAAGAAATATCACTCCCATTATTGGTGAGCACCCCTCTATGCTGGAGGTACTGAGACAGGTTAAAATCCTGGCAAGACATACTGACACCACAGTCCTGATCCGGGGGGAGACGGGTACGGGGAAGGGTCGATTAGCCCTTGACCTCCATTATCTTAGTGCTAGAAGAGACAAGCCTTTTGTAGAGATTAACTGTGGGGCCATACCAGAAAATTTACTTGAAAGTGAGCTGTTCGGTTTTGAAAAAAATGCCTTTACCGGGGCTCAACAGGCTAAAAAGGGGTTATTGGAACTAGCCGATGGTGGAACAGTCTTTTTGGATGAAATTGGGGAGCTTTCCTCAGATATGCAGGTCAAGCTGCTAAAATTCCTCGATGAGAAAAGGTTTAAACGTATCGGCGGCCTCCGGGAAATAGAAGTGGATGTCAGGGTCATCACCGCCACCAATTCCGATTTAGAAACGGCCATCAAGCAAAGGACCTTTAGGGAAGATCTCTACTATCGTTTGAATGTGGTCCCCATCTATCTCCCCCCTTTAAGGGAAAGGGGAAATGATATCATTACTTTGGCCCAGTTTTTCTTTCGGGATTTCAGCAAAAAAATGGGCAAAGATATTTTAGACCTTTCGGAAGAAGTAAAAGAAGTATTCCTACGTTATCGCTGGCCGGGAAATATTCGGGAGCTTAAGAATGTGGCTGAACGCATAACTATCCTGTATAACATTGAAAGGGTGGAAATCCAGCACCTCCCTCTGGAAATTAGAGAAAGTTATCCGAAAGCTGAGGTGCCAGTGCCCCTGGGGAAAGTACACTTAGAGCCCGGCCTTTCTTTAGAAACTCTGCTGGAGGAAATAGAACGTAAGTATATTGCCAAAGCCTTAGAAAAAGCAGGCAATAATATTACCAGGGCTGCGGAAATGCTGGGTATGAGCAGGTATGCTTTGCAAAGGCGACTTGAAAAATACAACATGCATAACGGGTGATATCGCACACACGACGGGCGAAATCGCCCGTTTTTTTTTGATTAATCCCATGCTTCTGATCAACCCTGTGGATATAAAACTTGAGTTTCTAGGCTTTTTAGGCTTAACCAGGGGTTATATATAACAGACGATGCTTGGCACATATTTTGCAGTATGAATTACCACAATAAAAATATCGTGGTAGTGAGGTGATATATGATTTGCTAATTAACTAGGCAGTTTGTTTAAAGATTAATGGTAGTAAGGAGGAATACTGGTTCATGCGTGTTGATTTAAATTCTGATTTGGGAGAAAGTTTTGGTGCCTACACTTTAGGCATGGATGAGGCGGTACTGGGCGTGATAACTTCGGCTAACATTGCTTGCGGTATGCATGCCGGAGACCCCCAGGTGATGGCTGCCACAGTTAAAATGGCAGCCCAAAAGGGAGTGGGTATAGGTGCCCATCCCGGTTACCCCGACCTGCAGGGTTTCGGGAGAAGGAACATGGCTCTGAGCCCGGCCGAAGTGAAGGATTATGTAATTTATCAAATAGGTGCCCTGGAGGCTTTCGCTCGGGCCGCTGGTCAAAAACTCCAGCACGTCAAACCCCACGGAGCCATGTATAATATGGCGGCCAAGGACTATGGGCTCGCTCTCGCCATCGCCGAGGGGATTAAGAGTGTCAATCCGGAACTTATTCTCTTAGCCCTGGCTAATTCCGAAATGGTAAAAGCTGCTCGGGACGTAGGCTTGCGCGTTGCCCAAGAGGTATTTGCCGACCGGGCCTATCATGCCGATGGTACCCTGGTAGCCAGAGGAACCCCTGGGGCCATGATCCACGACAAAAGAGTAGCCATCCCCCGGGTGGTAAGAATGGTAACTGAGGGCAAGGTCACCGCCATTAATGGAGAAGATATCACCATTAGTGCCGATAGCATTTGCGTCCATGGTGATAACCCCGAAGCCATCCATTTTGTGTGCGAAATCCGGGAAGCCCTCCAAGCAGCCGGTGTTTCTATCGAACCTTTACAGAACTTCATCTAACAACAAGGAGGAGATAACATGGCAAATATCCCTGCATCAAGCAAAACCGCTCTAGCCAAATCCAATTGGGGAGTTCTTCTAGGAGCAGCCTTTCTCATGGCTACCTCCGCTATTGGTCCTGGCTTTATCACACAAACCGCAGTTTTTACTGAAAAATACCTGGCCAACTTCGCTTTTATCATCATGGCGTCAGTGGTATTGGACATCGGCGCCCAGATGAACGTCTGGCGCGTCATCGCCATTTCCGGTATGAGGGGCCAGGATGTTGCCAACAAAGTACTACCGGGCTTAGGCTATTTTGTAGCCTTCTTAGTAGCCCTGGGCGGTCTTGCCTTTAACATTGGTAATATCGGTGGAGCATCTTTAGGAATCAACGTCCTCTTAGGTATCGATCCCATCATGGGCGCTATCATTTCTGCCATGATCGGTATATTCATTTTCCTCAACAAAGAGATGGGCAAAGCCATGGATACTTTTGCTAAAGCCCTGGGCGGTGTCATGATCCTTTTGACCCTTTATGTGGCCATCATTACTAAACCCCCTGTCGGCGAAGCCTTTATTCGTACCTTTCTTCCCACGGAAGTTGCCTTCTTACCTATCTTAACCCTCCTCGGGGGCACCGTAGGTGGCTACATTACCTTCGCCGGCGGTCACCGCCTGATCGATGCCGGTATTACAGGGATGGAAAATCTCCAAGAAGTAACCAAAGGCTCCGTTACTGGTATTATTATAGCCTCCCTCATGCGGGTCGTGCTCTTTTTAGCTGTATTGGGCGTAGTGGCCGCTGGCCATAAACTGGATCCTGCCAACCCCCCTGCCTCCGCCTTCAAAATCGCGGCCGGTGACATTGGGTATAAGGTTTTCGGCATCGTGTTATGGTCCGCTGCTATTACTTCCGTGGTCGGTGCGGCCTACACCTCCGTTTCCTTCCTCCGCTCCCTGCACAAGACCTTCGAAAACAATTACAAATGGTGGATCATTGCCTTTATCGTCGCTTCTACCGGCATTTTTGTAACCATTGGGCGGCCCGTCAAACTCCTCATCCTGGCAGGCGCCTTAAACGGCCTTATCCTTCCCATCACCCTGGGCACCATGCTCATTGCCTCCAAGCGTAAGGACATTGTGGGCGATTATCAGCAGCCTACCTGGCTCTTATTATTCGGGATCTTCGTCGTTATTTTTGCCATCTATGCCGGCGGGGTTTCTCTCCAGGGCATGGCTGCCTTATTTAAATAAACAACCAAAGAGGAGGCCTGGCCTCCTCTTTTCCTAATACCTCTGTTATCATTATCTATAGGGGGGATTCTCTTGTACGACAAGACAAAATATCTCACAGCCGGTGATAAGGGTCTCGTCATAGAATTCGGCAACGAAATAAGTAAACCTATCAACGAAAAAATTCGCAGCATGGTCCTGGCTATCGAAAAAGCCGGGCTCACCGGCCTATCAGAGCTAGTGCCCACCTACCGCTCCTTATTAGTATATTACGATCCCTTACAATGGTCCTGTCAAAAACTCATCCAGAGACTACAGGAACTCGAAGGGGAGCTTAATTCCCTGCAATTACCCCAACCCAAAGTCACCCTTTTGCCCGTCCTTTATGGGGGAGAATATGGTCCCGATTTGCCCTTTGTCTGTAAGAATGCGGGCCTGACTCCAGAAGAAGTTATTAACATCCACACCTCCCGCGACTACCTCATCTATATGATCGGCTTCACCCCCGGTTTCCCCTATCTAGGGGGGATGGATGAGCGAATTGCCACGCCAAGACTCCAAAACCCCCGTACGAAAATACCCGCAGGGTCCGTAGGGATTGCGGGGAGCCAGACCGGAGTTTATCCCATCGAAAGTCCCGGGGGCTGGCAGTTGATCGGGCGTACCCCTGTGAAGCTATACGATCCCCACCGGGCTACCCCTGTCCTTTTAGCGGCCGGTGATTATGTACGCTTTTACAGCATTAACGAAACCCAATATCAGGAAATATTAAAGCAGTGCCAGGATGGTACTTACCAGGTAGAATGCCGTGAGTATCAGGGCTAGAGGAGGTGAAGAAGAATGGGTTTTTGTAAAGTTATTAAACCAGGTTTATTTACAACGATCCAGGACCGGGGTCGTTTTGGTTACCAACAATCAGGAATGCCTGTGGCCGGAGCCATGGACGAGTTTGCCTTAAGGGTGGGTAATATCCTGGTCGGAAATCCCGAAGGAGAAAGCTGCCTGGAAATCACCCTCCTGGGACCAACCCTGGAATTCTTATCCCAGGGGCTAATTGCCCTAACAGGAGGCGATTTAGGAGCGCAGCTTAATGGGAAAGAGCTTCCCCTGTGGGAAGCCTGTGAGGTCAAAGCAGGAGATATCCTGAAATTCACTGGTGTGAAAAAAGGCTGTCGGGCTTATCTGGCCGTTGCCGGGGGCTTTAACGTACCCGTGGTAATGGGTAGTAAAGCCACTTATGTCAGAGGAGCCATCGGTGGCCTGGAAGGCCGGACTTTACGGGAAGGGGACATCTTAGAAAAGGGCCCCAGCAATTCAGCAGGACTGGCTGGCAGGAAAGTACCCCAGGACGATATTTACACCCTGAGTAACCACATCACCCTGCGGGTAGTTTTGGGGCCTCAGTTGGACGCCTTTACAGCAGAAGGGATCAATACCTTCCTTACGAGTTCTTATACCGTTACTAATGAAGCCGATCGTATGGGCTATCGCCTGGAAGGAGAGAAAATCCAGCACCAAAAAGGTGCCGATATAATCTCAGATGGCATTGTCATGGGTTCTGTACAGGTGCCTGGTCACGGCATGCCCATCGTCATGATGGCGGATAGACAAACTACGGGTGGTTATACAAAAATTGCCACCGTCATTACCCCTGACCTGCCCTTGCTGGCCCAGGCCAAACCCGGTGATAAAGTTAGTTTTCGGTCCGTTTCCATCGATGAGGCCCACAGCATTTACCGTATATATGAGGAAAAAATTGCTGCTCTCAAAAGGACCCTTCGCTCCTCGGTGCCACAAGATAAAAGCTCCGTACCTAAAGGGCCGAAAAGGACCTTGAAACTTTTAGTTAATGGTAAAGAATACCTGGTTGATGTGGAAGAAGTACAATAATATCCGTGAGGTGATTGATAAATGAAGGAGTTACAACTATTTAATGCCAAACCCCCAGAGGTCAGGGAAGCTATCCGCAAGGGAGAGTTAAAAGCGCCTACCTCAGGTATGTGTGCGGGCTATGCCCAAGCCAATCTGGTGGTGTTACCCCAGGATCTAGCTTTTGACTTTCTCCTCTTTTGCCAACGCAATCCCAAGCCCTGCCCTGTTTTGGACGTAACCGATATAGGTTCCTATAAACCGGTTTTAACCGCGACTAATGCCGATCTGCGCACCGATATTCCCGCTTACCGGATCTACGAATATGGCAAACTGGTTGGAGAAGTGGATAACCTCCTGGATATTTGGCGGGATGACTTAGTGGCCTTCCTGCTAGGCTGTAGTTTTACCTTCGAAAGTGGGTTGCTCCAGGGGGGAATTCCCGTAAGACACATGGAAGAAGGGCGCAACGTGCCCATGTATATTACCAATATCCAATGTAAAGAAGCCGGGAAATTCCGTGGGCCTACGGTAGTAAGTATGCGACCTATCCCCTATCATCAGGTGATTAAGGCCGTTCAAATAACCGCCCGTTATCCTGCTGTCCACGGTGCCCCTATCCACATTGGCGACCCTGCCCTGATCGGTATTAAGGATATTAACAAACCCGAATTCGGCGATCCACCCATAATCAAAGAAGGGGAAGTCCCGGTTTTCTGGGCTTGTGGGGTTACACCACAAGCTGTGGCTATGGAGTCTAAACCTCCCCTGATGATTACCCATGCTCCAGGTCATATGTTTATTACGGATATTAAAAACGAAGAATTAGCTTTGTAGCAGAGGCAGAAAAAGAAGGCGATGGAAAAGACCTAAGTTGTAAGGCCACAACCTAGGTCTTTTTGCATCATCTATTCTAATGTTTTTATACGCCAATCACTTCGACCGCATTTTTGTTAATTGAATCTAACAGGGGGACAGGGGACAAGGGGGACAGGGGGACAGGTTCATTGTCCCAATTAAATCCTATCAACTATGCTTTTAGGTATGCCTGTTAC
>CAZWTM010000016.1:0-46507 GCA_964637385.1 uncultured Peptococcaceae bacterium | reverse complement strand
ACTGGATCAAAAAATGTTAAAGTTCCCACACCACCAGCATTATCTCTAACAAATAAGCCGATGCGAAAAGATTTAGTGTCTGTACAATACTGGGGATAAACTACACGCCTGTATATTTTACCATTTCTTTTGATGGTGATGGTGGCCGCTTGTTTTTGCTGTCCAATTTTATTAATGAGGGTCCCTACTTGATCATCCGTCATTATTTTTGTCCCATCTATTTCTAAAATTATATCTCCTACTTCAATATCGGCCTCTTTGGCAGGAAGCCGCGGTTCTAACCTCTCCGTTAACACAGGAGAATGTCCGACCACCATCACGCCTTCTGTTCTCAGCAACACACCAATAGAATGACCGCCCGGAACTAAATTCAGATTGGGAAGCACATCCACATTGATTTTTTTTAAAGGGATTAAACCAAAAAGCCTTAATTCTAAACTAACTTTTCCCGGTTTTGTGACCACTGGTTTGTCAGCGCCTAAAATATAACTACTCTTTTCTATTAATTCACCGCTTTTGAGTTTAAGAAGTTTTTCTTCATCTTTGACCCTAACATCTATGGAATTAAGAATTGTTAGGGGAAATTTTAACGGCAGCTCCAGGGTATCGCCCACCGCTATACGTTGTTTTTCTTGCAGTGAAAAATAGCTTTGAGCTTGAGGTGTAAAAGAGCTTACCATTACTAATATTGACAAGAAAACCCCAAGGATTTGCCTGTTTTTTTGCAGCATGCTTTGTCCTCCTTATGCCGGCAAATCCTTCCTCACTCATCTTAAGTTTTTGTCATGTTCTTGATTTTAAATTGTCCTATGTTGAGTTCTTTTATGTTCCTTAGACCAACAAAAAAGGTGGTGTTTGTGTTTAAATCCACCAGTGCAAATAAAAGATGTTATGTATAAAGAGTAAAACACCAAATAAATCAAGCTCCTGTAAAAGGAGCTTACAAAAAGTACCAATTATTTTTTTTTCAAAATTTGCAAAGCATGTTTTCGTAAATCGGCTGTCTGGTTATCCCCACCTAACATACGGGAAATTTCATCCACTCTTTCCTGTTCACTTAATATTTTTACTGTGGTTCTGGTCCTGCCCCCTTCTACTTTCTTTTCCAATAAAAGATGGTGGTCAGCCAAAGCAGCAATCAGAGGCGAGTGGGTGACACAGATAACCTGTTGGCTTTTGCTGATTCTTTCTAACTTTTCCGCAACTTTCTGAGCCGCCTTACCACCAATCCCTGAATCTATTTCATCAAAGATGAGTGTTCCCACATCATCCAAATGGGCTGTAATAGTTTTCAGGGCCAGCATAATCCGGGATAACTCCCCACCTGATGCAATTTTGGCTACGGGTAAGAGGGGCTCTCCAGGGTTAGGCGAAATGTAAAATTCTATCTTCTCCATACCTAGGGGTCCAGGTTCACCGGGTAAAAAAGTTACGGAAAAATTTGCATGGGGCATAGCTAATTCTTTCAGTTCCCTTATTACTTTCTCCTCCAGCTGTAAAGCCAATTTTTTTCTAGCTGTTGTAAGCTTTTGAGCACCAGACTCATAAAGCTTCCAGGCGGAATTTACTAAGTTCTCTAACTCAGCAGCTCTCTCTTCACTTCCCACCCAATTCTTTAATTCTAGTTCCGCTTTTTCGGCATAGACAATCACATCTTCCAGGGAAGGTCCATATTTTTTGGTAAGGTCTTTAAGATATTGCAGTCGCTTTTCCACCTGCTCTAACCTGGCAGGCGAAAATTCAATGTTGTCACGATAATTACGGAGTTCGGCAGCTACTTCCTCAATGACATATAAACAGGTTTCCAGTTGTTGCAAAAAATTTTCTAAAAAAGGGTCTAACCGGTTTACCTCTTGTAAATTGTCTAAGGCTTTACTTAAGAGGTCATAAGCCGATTGTCCCCTTTCACCGCTAAAAAGCTGGTTATAGGCGGTATTGATAAAGTTTGCAATTTTTTCCCCATTAGCCAGACGGGTGGCTTCCCGCCCAAGTTCCACATCTTCACCTGGTTTTAGTTTGGCTTCTTTTATTTCATTGATCTGGTAAGTAAGAAAATCTATTTTTTGCAGACGCTCATGTTCCTTTTCCCGCAAGTATGATAATTCTTTTTTCAAAGAGAGCCATTTTTCGTATTTTTCCCGGACCTCTTTAACCCTTGCCAGATGCTCAGGCCCACCCAAATTATCCAGAATAAAGAGATGTTTTTCTGGCTGAAGGAGGGATTGATGATCATGCTGGCCATGAATATCGACAAGACCGCCGCCCAGGAGCCGGTAATTTCCTAAAGTTACGATTCTTCCGTTTACCCGACAGGTGTTTTTCCCATTTAGCGAGATTTCCCGTGATAAGACCAGGTAATCATCCTCTGCCTCAATACCTAAATCACTAAGAATACCATAAGCCGGATGATGAGGGGGTAAAGAAAAAACACCCTCGATAAGGCACTTCTCTGCACCTGTTCGGACCATCTCTGTTTGGGCACGTCCTCCCAAAAGGATAGTTACGGCATCTATGATAATAGATTTACCTGCCCCTGTTTCTCCTGTAAGAACATTAAAATCCGGGGCATAATCAATTCGCATTTCTTCAATAAGGGCAAAGTTCTTTATCAGTATACTCTGCAGCATACACAAACACCTACTCCATTAATTTTCTTATTCTATCCATAAGAGCAAAAACCGCATCGGTGGGTTTAACAACCAAAAGGATCGTATCATCTCCTGCCACAGTACCAATAACTTCCTTCCAGTTGGCAGCATCGATGAGGGAGGCCACACCGTGGGCATTACCGGGGTATGTTCGTAATACCACGATATTTTCACTATAATCCATGCCAGTAACCAGCTCCTGCATCATCCGCCTTAAGCGGTCTTCGTTTTGCACAATTCCTTGCTCGTTAGGAATCCCATATTTATAGCTGTTATGACCCGTGGGGATTTTGACCAGTCGAAGTTCTTTAATATCTCTGGACACAGTGGCCTGGGTAACTTCAAAACCTTCATTGCGTAGAGCTTCGGCCAGCTCCTCCTGGGTAGAGATAATGTTGTTTTGAATGATCTCAATAATTTTTTTCTGCCTGCGCGTCTTCAAAAGGAATCCTCCTCTACTTATCCCTTTTATAGAGCACTATCAAATATGGTCCCCTCTGTGTTCCATTTATTTTCTGCCATTTTAGCACGTGCCAGGGCGGAGAAGTAAGACTTTTTACGAAATTCTCGACTTCCTCTACTTCAGCTAAGCCGCCGGGATGACCACAATAAAGCATGATAGAAATTATACCTTCCTCATGCAACAAATGAATAGCCTGCTTCAGGGAACATGTAGTGGTTGTCCCTCGGGTAATGATACTTTTATCCCCGCCTGGCAGGTATCCTAAATTATACATGACACAGCGTACAGGCTCTTTAACATATTTACCTATGTTTTCATGTCCATCATGTATTAATTCTACCTGTACCAGACAACCGTTCTCTTCCAGGAGTCTCCTCGTTTTCCTCAGGGCTTCCTCCTGTATATCAAAGGCATATACCTTTCCCCCTATTCCTACCAGCCTGGCTAGAAACAGGGTATCATGACCGTTGCCGGCAGTAGCATCCACGACTACATCGCCTTCCCTGATGATCCCGCTTAAGAGCATATGAGCTACGGCTGTAGTTCGCAACAATTTACTCATAAAAACTTCGTCCTTCGGCTTTGAGTTTTTCCCGTAAGATGGAGAAAAAGCTTTGCCCCTTAATCCTGATTAAGCGTGTGATAAAAGGAGCCTTGCTGACAAAGATTTCATCACCGCTTAAAAGTTCAAAACTGCTTTGCCCGTCAATGGTGAGCATAGAGTCGGGTTGCTGGTTCATGACCACAACCCTGGTGGTTTTTTGGGCAGGAATCACCAGGGGCCTCGCATGTAAGGTATGGGGACAAATGGGTGTTAAGAGCGTCACTTCTATTTCCGGATAAACGATGGGTCCTCCCGCCGAAAGGGAATAGGCAGTGGACCCCGTAGGGGAAGCCAGTATAACTCCGTCGGCCGTATAGGTGGTAACAAACTCCTGGTCTACAAAAATATCCAGGGTAATCAAACGCGCCATGGGACCTTTATTTATCACCACATCATTAAGCCCAATATAGGCGGCTACATGCTGTTGTGCACGCATTACTTTAGCCTCAAGCATCATGCGTTCTTCTATGAAAAAATCACCTCGTAATAACCGAGTCAAAGCTGTGTCAACTTCACTCAGTTCAATTTCTGTAAGAAAGCCTAGAGTCCCCATATTGATGCCCAGGATAGGAACATCGTAGGGAGCCATCATCCGTGCAGCTCTTAAAAAGGTACCGTCTCCACCAATGACAATGACACACTGCACTAGATTCCCCCAGTGAGACACATCGCCTTGCCCATTAAGGCCTAACATCCTGCTATCTTCCTCTGGGGCATAGACAGCAATTCCTCTTTCTTTAAACCACAGTAAGAGCTGTTTGGCCAGGGAGACAGGCTGTTTTTTGCGCGTATTTAAAACAAAGCCGACGGATGCGAGCATAAGATTATCCTCCAATGATATATTTATACAGAATGAAACCACAGGCAAAACCAAACAAAGCGGTAAGCAAAAGGTGCGGAATATATCCATATGGCTCCAAAGCCCCACTGGTAGCAAATGATATTTCATGAAGCTTTTTGTGTTCCATATCCAAAAGCAGTATACCAGAAGTCCGGTAAGCCAGGTAATATTCCAGAAGCTGCCGTCTCGTCTCAGCCAGGGTTGGTTTTATGGCATACTTGCCGGTTTTTACTTCAGCGACATAACTTTTACCATTTTTCTTTACCACAAAATCTACTTTAAGCGTATTAGTATAGGGTGTGCCGTCAACCAACGTGGTGATGATTTTTTTCTCCTGAATGCCGATGATGGCATAACCCCGCTCCTCTAAATATTTGGCAGCGGCCAGTTCGCCTTTCCTTGCTTTCTTTAATCTTAGCTTAAGAATGAACCTTTTATACAACTTGTTAAAATAAAATATAGCAAAACCCCCCAGGAGTATCCCGAGAATAAGAATATCGGTTTGTTTCATGTTTTCCACACCCTCATTTTTCCTATTCGACAATTATACAAAACTTCCCTCTTTTTAAAGAGACAAAGCATGTATGTTTCTGATTGTACCAAAGAACAAAAACACGTACGTGCACTAAAATAATTGTTGTGCTTTTGTTCTTTCAAAGGGAACCCATGCGTTCCCTATGACGCTCCGCTGTTACCCTCCTTATCTTAGCTTAAGGGATTAACGTCCCCTAACACCCCTGTCTAGGAAATATATAACAGCAAAAAAGCGTGCCTGGCACGCTTTTTTGATTAACAGTAACATACATCACACATATTTCCCTGAGTGGCACTCAACAGTTGGGGTACAGTAATGGGTACGGCTGAATTGGCTGTACCGGCAGCAGCGTAGACCACAGGAAACCTTTCAAGGCTCACATCAATGAAGACGGGAATACTTGCAGGAACGGCAAAAGGGCAAACACCGCCGGGAGGAAAACCCGTTAAGGCCAAGGCTTCTTCTGCCGAAGCAAATCGTAGTTTAAAACCCACAACCTCCTTAAGTTTCTTTTGATCCACCTTCCTATCGCCACTGGTTACTACCAGTACGGCCTGACTATCTTTACCCACAAAGACCAGGGTTTTGGCAATTTGCCCCACCTCAACCCCTAAGGCCTGGGCAGCCAGCTGGGAGGTATGGGTGCTTTCATTAAACAAGATGATTTCCAGGGAGAAAGGCAGTGTCTTTATATACTCCCTGACCTTTTCCAAAGGGGACACCTTTATTTCCTCCTTAACCATGAAAATATGCTTATTTTAAGTTGCGATGGGCTTCATTGACGACTTCTTCTATTTTTTGCGGCCAGTGAATAGCCGGGGAAAGGCCTTCCTTCTTTAGCCCCAGGAGATATTCAATATTCCCTTCCGGCCCCGTTATCGGTGAAAAATCAAGACCTTGCGGAATAAAATTCAACCCCCCGGCAATGGCTATGATTTTAGCGATGACTTCCTTATGGATAGCCCGGTCTTTTACCACACCTTTTTTCCCGACTTTTTCCCGGCCAGCTTCAAACTGGGGTTTAATCAAAGCCAAAATCCAGCCAGTTTCTTTTAAAAAAGGCGGCAGTACAGGTAAAATCTTTTCCAACGAAATAAAAGACACATCAATAGTAATAACATCTACAAGTTCTGTAATGATCTCAGGGGTTAAGTACCTGGCATTCATTCTTTCTAAATTTATGACCCGGGGATCCTGTCTGAGTGACCAATCCAGCTGGCCATAGCCCACATCAATAGCATAAACTTTCCTGGCACCATTTTGCAGGGCACAGTCAGTAAACCCGCCGGTGGAGGCACCGATATCCATCACTACTTTGTCTTGCAGGTCCAAAGAAAACACGCGTAGGGCTTTTTCCAGTTTTAAACCCCCACGGCTGACATAGGGCAGGATATTACCTTTGATTTCAAGAAGACTTACACTGTCTACCAGTGTTCCTGGTTTATCAATCTTCACCTGGTTCACAAATACCTGACCTGCCATAATTAATGCTTTGGCTTTCTCCCGGCTAGGGGCTAACCCTTTTTCAACTAACAGCAGGTCCAAACGCTCTTTTTTCATCATCCATCCCTGTTTTCATCAGCCTTGTTTATAGGCAAAAGTTAATGGAATTTTTTTCGGTTTTAAGGCAAAAAAATTCACAATTTGTTGGGCCATTTTTTCCGGCGTCAGGCCAATGGCATCCTTTAAGACCTCTACCTTTCCATGGGTAACAAACTGGTCAGGAATACCAATATTCAATACTTTAACACCGTTGATACCGGAGTGCGTCAATAACTCCAGGACCCCGCTGCCAAACCCGCCGGCAATGACATTCTCTTCCATGGTCACCAGGCAGGGGTGGGTTTGGGCCAATTCAACGATTAATTCCTGGTCTAAGGGCTTAATAAATCTGCCGTTAACCACTGTACAACGGATACCTTTATATTCCAGGATCTTTTTCACCGTTAAGGCGGGATAAACCATGGAACCAACGGCAAGGATAGCCAAATCGTCACCTTTAGCCAGGATTTCCCCTTTCCCCCAGGGAAGGAGCCTGAAATCCCCGCTGATTTCCACACCTATGCCGGCCCCGCGGGGGTAACGGATGGCTACCGGTCCTTCATACTGTAAAGCGGTATAAAGCATATGGCGCAGTTCTTCTTCATCTTTGGGCGCTAACACAGCCATTCCAGGGATATGTCTCAGATATGAATAATCAAAGACGCCATGGTGGGTGGGTCCATCCTCACCCACAAGACCGCCCCGGTCAATGGCAAAAAGCACAGGTGCTTTTTGCAGGCAGACATCATGGAGGATCTGGTCATAAGCCCTTTGCAGAAAAGTAGAATAGATAGCCACTACCGGCCGCAACCCCTCCAGAGCCATGGCGGAGGCCATGGTCACAGCATGCTGTTCGGCAATCCCTACATCGTAAAAACGCTGAGGATGCTTGTTGGCAAAAGAATTTAGTCCAGTCCCCTCGGGCATCGCTGCTGTGATGGCAATAATTCGCCGGTCTTTTTCGGCCAGCTCAGTGATTGTTTCACTAAAAATGCTGGTATAAGACGGCGGCCCCGGATTTTTAATAATACGGCCTGTTTTTAGTTCAAAAGGAGCAACGCCGTGAAAGACAGCAGGATTAGAAACAGCCGGTTCATATCCTCTCCCTTTTTGGGTAATGACATGGAGCAGCACGGGACCTTTAAGTTTTTTCGCTTTCCGTAACACCATAGAAATTTCGGGGATATTATGCCCATCAATAGGGCCTAAATAGGTAAAGCCCAATTCTTCAAATAAAATTCCCGGTACTAAGAGGTATTTCAAGCTGTCTTTTACCCTTTCTACAGCTTTCACCACAGTAGCCCCAATGGCCGGCACTTTTTTCAAAATATACTCAATATCCTCTTTTCGTTTCGTATACATGGGGTCTGCCCGTAAACGGCTTAAATAGGAAGACATGGCCCCCACATTCTGGGCAATGGACATTTCATTATCATTTAAAATGACTAATAAATCTGCCCCTAAATGACCGGCATGATTTAAGGCTTCAAAAGCCATCCCTCCGGTCATGGCTCCATCGCCGATAACGGCCACCACTTCATAATCCAAGCCCAGTTTATCACGGGCCTGGGCAAATCCCAAAGCTGCCGAGATGGAGGTGCTGCTGTGTCCTGTAGCAAAAACATCATGTGCACTTTCCTCCCGTTTGGGGAAACCTGATATTCCTCCATACTGGCGCAGCGTGGAAAATTCTTCTCTCCTCCCGGTTAAAATCTTATGGACATAAGATTGATGCCCCACATCCCAGACAATTTTGTCCTGGGGGGAATTATAAACATAATGCAGGGCTAAGGTCAATTCCACCACACCCAGGCTGGGCGCAAGATGTCCGCCCGTAACCGAGACAGTCTCCACGATCAGCTGCCGGATTTCTTTGGCGATTTCATTTAACTGCTGCATAGAATATTTTTTAATGTCTTGCGGCTTATTAATCTCTTTAAGTAGTCCCATCTCATTCACCTGCCTCTTAACCCGCAATAGGAACACTATAAAAACAGGCCAACCAAAAGCCCCAGTAAAGCCCCCATCAACACTTCGAAGGGGGTATGCCCGATAAGTTCTTTGAGACGTTCTTCTGATATTTGCGTGCCATGGTAGATATCACTAATAATCTGATTGATCACTTCGGCTTGCTTTCCGGCAGCCCTGCGTACACCGGCGGCGTCATACATCACTATGGCGGCAAAAGCAAGAGCCATGGCAAAAATGGGAGAATCCCAGCCCAGGTCCTGTCCGATGCTGACTGCCAAAGCAGTAACAAGGGCGGAATGGGCACTGGGCATCCCTCCGGCACCGACGAAGCGCGTCCAATCCAGTTTACCATGAACAAACACAGTGGTGATGACTTTGAGAATTTGGGCAATAATCCAGGCAGAAAAGGTTACCTTAAAAACATGATTATTAGCAATACCGTGGAAAAAATCTTGCATCTATCTCCATCCAATCCTTATCTAGCGTTTTACGTTTCCCGTTCGTAGAGATACCTGGCCAGTAATTCCAACGGTTTTGTCTCACCGGGCAGTGGTTTCAGGCTGGCTATGGCCTTTTCTACCGCTTCTTTAGCCAGCTTTCGTGATTCTTCCAGTCCATAAAGCACAGGATAAGTGGCTTTTTGATTTCTGGAATCACTGCCCACGGGTTTACCTAACTTACTTTCTTCCCCCACCACATCCAGAATATCATCTGTGATTTGGAAGGCCAAACCAAAGTTCTCGGCATAGTTCGTTAAGGCCTCAAGATACAGAGGCTCGGCTTCAGACAACAAGGCGCCCGCCCGCAAGGAAGCGCGGAACAGGGCTCCCGTTTTGTGGCTGTGAATATAAACTAAGGTCTTTTCATCAATATTCTTGCCTTCTGACTGCAGATCTACTACTTGTCCACCAATCATGCCTAAAGTTCCCGAGGCTCTTGCAATCTCACTTATCACCTGGAGCACACTTTGGGCATTAAAGTTGGCATACCCATAGCGGGCCATCACTTCAAAGGCCAGGGTAAGCAGGGCATCACCGGCTAAAATAGCTATCCCTTCACCGTAAACCTTATGATTGGTGAGCTTGCCGCGGCGATAGTCATCATTGTCCATAGCCGGGAGGTCATCGTGAATAAGCGAGTACGTATGTATCATTTCTAAAGCACAAGCTATTGGCAAAAGCTTATGGCTTTCTACCCCCACGGCCTCGGCCCCTGCCAGGCAGAGAATGGGCCTGAGCCTTTTACCGCCGGCAAACACGCTGTAGCGCATGGCTTCGTGTACAACATTAGGGTATACAGCCTCCTGGGGCAGCAGGGCCTGTAACGTTTCCTCGACTACTTGGGCTCTTTCTTTTAGGTAGCATTGCAAATCCATGCTTACTCCTCCCTGTACTCTTCCGTCACATCTTTAAGCTGTCCGTCCTGGGTCAATACCTGTATCTTTTGCGCCACGCGGTCCAACTGCTGCTGGCATATTCTTACCAGGCCGATTCCCTCTTCAAAATAAGTGAGCCCTTCCTCTAAACTAATATCGCCCTGTTCCAGGCGCCGTACGATTTCTTCCAACCTTTTAATATTTTCTTCGTAGGTTGCCTTCCGGTTAGTCACACTCTTCCTCCTTTGCCGCCACGATACAGCCGAGAGAACCTTTATATAACCGGACCTTTACCTGTTCATTGATCGAAACATGCCTGGCCTCAGTCACTATTTTCCCTTCACTGTTTTGGCAAAGACTGTACCCTCTCCCCAGCGTAGCCAGGGGACTCAGGGCATGCAGCCTGCCGGCAATCACGTGCAAATGATATTCTGCTTTGCCATGCAATTCCCTGGTGCTTTTATAGAGTGAGCTTTCACATCTGCTTAAATAATCTTGATAGCGGTTTAACCAGCGTTCCGGCTTTTTCATAACCCCCGCTTCTTTGAGATAAGCTAAGCGCATGTTCTCACGCTCCATCCGCCCTCTCGCTGCCCGCAATAATCTTTCCTTATACTTGGAAAGGGAATTTTCCAATTCCCAACGTACAGGTACTACAAGTTCTCCGGCCATAGAAGGAGTAGCCGCCCTTACATCGGCCACCAGGTCAGTAATGGTCCAGTCTATTTCGTGGCCAATAGCCGAAACGATGGGTTTCGTGGAGGCAAAAACAGCATCAGCAACGCTCTCTACATTAAACACACTAAGGTCTTCGGCGGAGCCGCCTCCTCTGGCCACGATGATTACATCTATTTCCTTTCTCCCATTTAAAGCCCTAATTCCCTCTACTATGCTTTGGGCCGCCTTTTCACCCTGAACCCCTGCGGGAAATAAAATAACCGGCATACCCGGGTACCTTTTTTGTACAACTCTATATATGTCCCTAATGGCAGCTCCCGCAGGTGATGTAACCACACCTATGGCCCCGGGCAGATAGGGTATGGTTTTTTTGCGTTCCGGAGCAAAATATCCTTTTTTCTGTAATTTTTCTTTTAATTCCGCTAAGGCTAAAGCCTGCAAGCCCACACCCGCCGGAATAATCTCTTCTGCATAGAGCTGTACCACAGTATCTTTGGGATACAATGACACATAACCCCTGACCAGGCAATCCATACCATCTTTGGGCAAAAAATTCAAACGCCAGGTCTTGCTTTTAAACATCACGGCACGAAGCGTACATTCCTTGTCTTTTAAAGAAAAGTAGAAATGGCCTGTGGGATGATGCTTAAAATTAGATATTTCCCCTCTTATCCAGAGATTAGATAAGAGGGGATCATCATCCAGCAGTTTTTGAATATGAAAGGAAACTTCACTAACGGTTAGAATCTTATTTCCGCGCATAATTAATAGCCTCAAGTGTATTGAAAAGCAGCATGGTAATGGTCATAGGTCCCACCCCGCCGGGTACCGGCGTAATCCAGCCGGCCACCTCCACAGCCGAGGAAAAGTCCACATCGCCCACTAACTTCCCCGTGGGCAAGCGGTTGATGCCCACATCCAGAACAACTGCTTCCGGTTTCACCATCTCACCGGTAATAAAATTGGGCTTCCCTACAGCTACCACCAGAATATCGGCAGCCTTCGTTATCTCGGAGAGATTCTTAGTACGGGAATGACAAATGGTCACTGTGGCATGTTCCTGAAGGAGTAAGGCCGCCATGGGTTTCCCCACAATATTACTGCGTCCCACCACTACCGCCTGTTTACCGGCGATGTCCAAACCAAGTTCCTGTAATATTTTCTGGCAGCCATAAGGCGTACAGGGAACTAAACGGGGACTCCCAATAAAAAGCTGCCCCATATTAAGGGGATGAAAACCATCCACATCTTTATCCGGGCTGATAGCCAGGATGATTTTTTCTTCATGAATATGTTTGGGTAAAGGAAGCTGTACCAAAATCCCATGAATATCAGATCTGGCATTAAGCTCTTCCACCAGGGCCAGCAGTTCCGCCTCCGAAGTGGAGGCAGGCAATTTTATGACTTCAGATTTAATACCCACTTCCTGGCAAGCCTTAGCCTTATGCCCCACATAAACCTGAGAGGCCGGGTCCTCACCCACGAGCACCACAGCTAAACCGGGCAATATTCCCTGGCTCTTTAAGGCTTTCACCCTTTCCATAATGGCTTCTCTAAGCTTAAGAGCGATGGCCTTACCGTCAATCACTTGTCCGGGCATGAGCATCCTCCCTCATACTTGTTTCGTTTAACGCAAACCGTAAACCGTGAACGGTGAACAGTAGTAGTAAACGTTTTCCGCTTTCCGACATCCGACTTGCGATTATTCAGTGACCAGAGACCAGTGTCCGGAGTCCGGTTCATAAACTGGTCACAGGTCACCGGTCACTGCTAACAAACTGCGAACTGTACTCACTTTTCAATTCCCTGCAGATACCGGTGAATGGCTCTGGCTGCTTTTTTGCCTGCGCCCATGGCTAAAATAACAGTAGCTGCGCCTGTGACGATATCACCGCCGGCAAAGACATTAGATAAGGAAGTAGCTCCTGTTTCTTCATCAGCCTGGATATTGCCTTTTTTGGTAAGAATTAAACCCGGTGTGGTCCTGGGCACCAAGGGGTTAGGTCCCTGCCCGATGGCAACCACCACTGTATCTACTTCCATATCAAATTCGGAGCCGGGAATAGCTACCGGTTTGCGGCGGCCTGACTCATCAGGTTCAGCCAAAGCAAATTTCTGGCAAGTCATCACCTTAACATAGCCTTTTTCATCACCTTTATAAGCAACAGGACTGGTCAAAAAGAGGAACTGTACCCCTTCCTCCCTGGCATGTTCCACCTCTTCGTGCCGGGCAGGCATCTCTTCTGCAGAACGGCGGTAAACAATATAGCTTTCCTCAGCCCCGAGACGGAGGGCAGTACGGGCAGCATCCATAGCTACGTTACCAGCCCCTATGACTGCCACTTTTTTACCAATTTTGATGGGGGTAGCATATTGGGGAAAGAGGTATGCTTTCATGAGATTGGTCCTGGTCAGAAACTCATTGGCTGAATAAATACCGCTCAAATTCTCCCCCGGAATGTTCATAAAGTTGGGCAAGCCCGCACCGGTACCGATAAAGACTGCATCATAACCTTCCTCTAAAAGGTCAGCAATGGTGGCTGTTTTACCTACCACAAAATTAACCTGGATATCCACACCAAGTTTTTTAATATAATTGATTTCTTGCTGTACTACCTCCTTGGGCAAACGGAATTCAGGAATCCCATACATCAATACCCCCCCTGGCACATGGAGGGCCTCAAAAATCGTTACCTCGTAGCCAAATTTGGCTAAATCGGCGGCCGCTGTTAAACCAGCAGGTCCTGACCCGATAATGGCCACTTTCTTGTTAATAGTTTCCACTTTTTCGGGGTCAGGTATTCCCTGCTCCCGCTCCCAATCAGCGACAAAACGTTCCAGGCGCCCAATGGCTACCGGTTCTCCTTTTTTCCCTAATATACAGTGCATTTCGCACTGGTTCTCCTGGGGGCAAACCCGGCCGCAAATCGCCGGAAGATTATTTTTGTTCTTAAGAATTTTGGCAGCCCGGGCCGGGTCATCTTCTTTTAAAGCTGAGATAAATTCGGGAATATCCACCTCTACCGGGCAGCCCTTTTTGCATAAGGGATTTTTACAATTAAGACAGCGACTGGCTTCTTCCCTGGCCATCTCGGACGTATAGCCCAGGGCCACTTCTTTAAAGTTCTTCACTCTCTCCTTGGGATCCTGGGCCGGCATTTCTATTCTGCTTTTTCTTAATGACATCCGCAGCCACCTCCACATTGGCCCTTGGCCAAAATTCGTTGTTCCTCATCTTTAAAAATGGCCAGACGCTTCATGGCAAGATCAAAGTCAACCTCATGCCCGTCAAACTCCGGGCCATCCACACAGGCAAATTTTGTTTCCTTCCCTACAGCTACCCGGCAGGCACCACACATGCCGGTGCCGTCGACCATAATGGGATTAAGACTGACAATGGTCTTTACGGCAAAGGGCCGGGTCGTATTGGCCACGGCTTTCATCATCACCATGGGTCCAATGGCCCATACCCGCTCTATCTTCTCTTTTTCCAGCAAATCTTTTAACACATCGGTAACAAAACCTTTTCTCCCCTCACTCCCGTCATCGGTGGCTATGAGCAGCTCATCACTGACTGCGGCCATCTTTTCTTTCCAGAAGAGAAGGTCTCTAGAGCGGGCGCCGATGATGGAAATTACCTTGTTGCCGGCTTCTTTCAAGGCCCTGGCAATGGGATAAATGGGAGCTATCCCTACTCCTCCGCCGATGCATACCACTGTTCCGTATTTTTCAATCTCCGATGGTACGCCTAAAGGACCGACCAGATCCAAAATCTTTTGCCCTGCTTTATATTCAGCCAGTTCCCTGGTAGAGGCACCAACAGCCTGGAAGATAATGGTGATTGTACCCTTCTCCCTGGAATAATCGGCTATGGTTAAAGGTATTCGTTCGGCTGTTTCATGGAGCCGGATGATGACAAATTGTCCTGCTTCGGCTTTGGCCGCAATTCTTGCCGCTTTTACTTCAAAAAGGTAGATATTGCTGCCCAGCACCTCATTTTTCAAGATTTCGTACACTCCTCATTCCTCCTTAATTTTTGCTCCTGTCCCGGGCAATCAGACTCACACCTACTGCGTTATCACTGCTGAATTTGGGCTCAGGAAAATACAGTTCTGCGCCAACAGCCGGGTGCTGTAAGCGTGTCTTAAGCCTTTCCCGGATATATTGATTGGCTGCTACCCCTCCTACCAGTAATACACACCTAATTTTCCACTCCTTAAGAGCAGGGCGTATGATTTTTTCTAAGGATAAGGCAATACAGTGTTCCACTGCCCTGGCTACAGCGGCTGGTGTCTCTCTTTTCTGCAGCATTTTTTTGGCCATTGTTTCCGCTCCGGAAAAACTTATATCATACCCCTTGACATAGGAATGTATCATAATCTCATGTTTCTCCCCGCACTGGGCAGCTAATTTTTCCAGATGAGGTCCTGCGGGAAAGGGAAGCCCCATAGCCACACCTACCCGGTCGATAAGCTGGCCTGCGTGAATATCTAAGGATGTACCCAAAGTCTCCACCAGGTATTCCCCGGGATTTTCTCTTTTGGCCTGTACGGCCAGGAATTCCGTAGTTCCTCCTGAAAGATGTACCACAAGAAAGTTATCCCAGTCCTCTGCTTTCGCAGACCAGAGACCGGCTTTCACATGCCCCTCCTGGTGACTGGTTTTAAATAAAGGAATCCTGAGCAGGTTGGCAAAGCTTTCCGCAAAAGATAATCCTGCCGTAAAAACGGGCATATAGGAATCTTCGCGGGGCCTGGGTCGGGAGCTTACACCGATAGCTTTAATATCCCGGACAGGAATATTTTCAAACAAGTTGTACGTCAATTCAGGCAGGTTCTTTAGATGCTGAAAAAGGGCTGCCGATTGTCTCAGCCCTTGTTGCCCTTTAGGTACGGGTAATAATTTTCTCAGGTCTCTTAAGAGATTGCCCTCGTGATCCACTATGGCCAGGGAAGTGGTATAACAACTTGTATCCACACCTAAATAGATATCCATAGCCTATCCTTCTGTCTTCGCCACTTTCTTTTTTATTTCCGGTAAATGTTTAATTATATTGCCTAAAATCCCGTTGGTAAAGCGGGCTGATTCTTCACTGCCATAGCTTTTGGCTAACTCTACCGCCTCATTGGTGGCTACAGCTTCCGGAACATTATCGGAATATAAAATTTCAAAAAGGGCCAAGCGCATAATATTTCTATCCACAGTGGCCATTCTTTCCAATTCCCACTCCACGGCAAACTGCCTGATAATCTTATCAATCTCAGCCAGGTGAGCAACAACACCGTTGATTAAATACAAAGCAAAATTCTTGGTAGAGTCGTTAACATTTTCTTCTAGAACCAGTTGTTCCAGAGTGGTAATAGGCTCGTTGCCGCTAATGTCCCGTGCAAAGAGCGCTTTCAGGGCGAGTTCTCTAGCCAGCCGCCTTTTCAAAAAAGTTATCCCTCCTTTTGTTTCCCTTATACCACGGCATAAGTGCAACTAAGGCTTCCGCCTACGCTTACGCTTGGCCCAAGCCAAGTTTTCTTTATCTCTCCCGGAAAATTCTTTCCATAACTTCTTTGAGACTTTCATTGTCATCTACACGTTTACCGATAATATACCCTACATAGATGCAACACGCAATAAAAATTGTTTGTAAAAAGCCTACGGTAATAACAAGTATACTAAACAAAAGCCCGAAAAATATACCAAAAATCTTTCCCCGGTGAAAGCGCATCAGTTCTGTTAATACTTTTTCCCACATCTTACTACCCCCTATTCTACCCGGGCCTTATTTTCCCAGCTCACTTTATTAACCAGGACCCTTACTTCTTGGACGGTAGTGCCGGCGGTCTTCTGCATATAATCCCTGATGGTTTTCTGGAGATCAGCGGTAATATTGGGTATATTCACATCAGGCAGCACCTGTACTTTTAGTTGTATGGAGAGCCCGGTGGCTGTGTTATTGATAAACGGTTTGATATCCCTGATCCCGTGTACACTCTTAGCCGCTTTTAAAACTAAATGTTCCAGAGCAGGCAAAGTAATCCTGATTTGCCCCAGATTAGTTTCATGGATGGCCGTCTGCATGACGGGTTTCTTTTTAAAACTGCTTAAAAACAGGGTTAAGGAGGCTATAAAGACAAAGCCCCCTGTTAACCCAAGCACCCAGGGATTAGTACGATATAGGTAGTTCTCTACGTAGGTGACAGGGGTTGTCCAACCTAGAGCAGCCAAGACCAATACTACGGAAATTATTAAATACCCAAGGGACATAATACCAATAAACATGCGATCCCAATTATAACCCATGCTAACCCTCCTCTTTTAGCAAAAGACCGTACATATAGTATCAGGCAGTTTACACTTTAAGGAAGTAGGCCCGGGCAGGGGCCTACTTATCATTTGACACGGGGTTCCTCATCGCGTAGTTCATGGGGAAAGGCTACCCCCTGAACATGCACATTAATCTCAACCACGCTTAATCCTGTCATGCTTTCTATGGACTTTTTCACATTTCGTTGTATCTCATGGGCTACTTCCGGAATTCTCACCCCAAATTCCACAATCACAAATAAATCAACAGCGGCCTCCTTTTCTCCCACCTCTACCTTAACGCCTTTAGAGGGGTTCTTCTTACCAACCAGTTCTGCAATGCCTCCGACAATACCGCCACTCATACCTGCCACACCTTTAACTTCCGTTGCCGCCAAACCTGCAATAATGGCCACTACTTCATCAGCGATCTTAATCGAACCGACCTCAGTAAACGTCGTTTTTTCCGGCAGGTCCTTTTGCATCTCAACTCCACCTCCCTCAGTCTACCTTGAATATTATACCAAATTCCCGGTGACTTAACAAATAATGGCCATATCTAAGAAGTAAGAAATGAGATGTACCTCTGACATCTCACCTCTCATATCTATTTTGTTTTAGGCACAATCACCACGTCCTCCATTTTACACCCCACCACTTTTACCACCATATCCGCAATCCGGGCAATTTCATCCTGGCGCAAGCCATTGGAGGCAATGATTACCATTACAGATTCCGGCTGTATAACGACGACGGCGTCTTTAAACCCTTTGGCGATTAAAGCATTTTCCACTTTATACTCTTTTTCCAGGTTATCCGCAATCTTGATCAGCTTCTGTTGGGCTTCATGACGCATTTGCGCTGAGGAATTTGGGTTGTTCACGATCTCTCTTAGGATTTCCACTTGTTCGCTCCGGGTCCTGTCCCGCTCGATCCTGTATTCCCCGAAAAAGCTGTCACTGGAACTTTTCGTTTCTTGAGGCACAATGGTTACAGTTGGTGAAGGCTCGGTATTGTTAGCCGGTGCGGTAACAGGTTCCGAGATCGGTGCTTTATCTTTTAGAAGTGATGCTTCTTTGGCCTTATCCAATCCTATGTACCCTAACCACACAAAAGATATACATAACAAAACCAACCCAAACAAAATGAGGTTCTTCATTCTAATAAATATGGTCGTCATCTCTTTCTCACCTACTTTCCTTGGGAAGTACCATGACCCGGTGGGCAGGCAGGTCTAACATAGACTGGACGGCCCGGCTTAACTTTGAGCGGATTTCCACATCTTTGGCACCTTCAGCTACTACCACAATTCCCTTGATCTGGGGTCCCAGTTCTTTTACAATGACCGGTTCTCCTTTCCCCGCGGCGAAAACTAATTCTGCTTTCTGGTTCATTTCCGTGGTAGTTCTGGTTCCCCCCCCGGTATCTTTTTCTTCAATGGTGGACTTGCTGTCCGTTGTGTTACGGGCATAATCATGGGCGGGTCCTGCTGCGAGACTGACAGAGACCGTTACCTTGCCGGCCCCTTCCACCTGGCTCAAGATCTGGCTTACCTGCTGGGCCAAAGCGCTTTCTACCGTACTTAGAGGATAAGGGGCCTGTTTAGGATCTGTCTTCTCCAGTACCAGATTGGGAGCCTGGGACAGCGGTTTGCTCTTCCCTAAGAAGAGACCTGGCATAACCAGTAAAGCAATACCAAAGAGGACGACCAGTCCCACACCCCAGTAGCCGTATTTTCCCCTGGGGTTGGTCAATGTTTTGAAAAACTCACTCATTTTTTCACCTCCGCTCTTATGAAAAAACAACTTTTATAATTTTAGGATTGATGCCGAAATAATTGCTCAAAGTGTTCTTTATTTCCCTTTCCATGCGCTTATGTTCCTCGTCAAGAACCGCCTGCGTGTCTTTGGCTCCTTCATTTCCCGCTGTTCTTTCTTTACTGTGAATGCGTACGAGTTCAACAGGCTTTATTGAACTACTCTTGTCTTCAGTTTCTTGGGTATCGACCATGACTAAAATACTTGCGATTCCTTCCAGGGTGCCCAACTGCTTACCTCCTTTGAGTTCTACCTGTACCTCTACTTCTTTAACACCTTTGACCAGTTTTACCAAAGCCTTCATTTGTCCCTCGATACGCCTGCTGTAATTTTCTAAAAAAAGGGATTGATTGGTGGCAGTCAGTTGATCACTTTGGGCCAAAACGGTGTTGGCTGTGGAAGTGCTGGTTTTTAACTGCCAGGTCATGACTTCAAAGTCCTGCCCTTTGGTAAAAAGATTCAAGATAGGATTCAAGAGGGTCACCAGGATGAAAAGCCCCATCACCACTTTCACAAAACGCTGCATGCTGCTGGAGGGCATAATCAGGTCGATAAAGGTTGTCAAAAGAACGATAATCACCACGTTACGCACAAGTTCCTTCAATATCTCCAGACAACTCACCTACCTTAACATCACTGTGAAGTTGGCCGCCCCAACGATGATGGTTATAGTGAGGAAAAACATAATGGCCACACTGGTTACGGCGGCAAACACCATAAATAAGCTTCCGGCCATATCTTCCAGGGCATCAGCCATTAAGGAGTCACCCAGGGGCTGTAAGAGGGCGGCAGCCAACCTGTAGATTACCGCCACTGCCAGTATTTTCAAAACAGGAAACAGGACAATCACACTTAGTACCAGAACCCCTGTTAAACCTATGGCATTTTTTAATAATAAGGAACCTCCAATGACTGCATCCAAAGCATCGGCAAACATGCTTCCCGCCACCGGAACAAAAGCGCCCGTGACAAATTTGGCGGTCCGCAAAGAGACCCCGTCAACCACGGCGCCCGCTACCCCTTCTACGGTAACGATGCCGATAAAGATAGTAAGAACGAGGCCAATACCCACCTTCGTAAATTGTTTTAGCAATCCGGCCAGGCGGGAAACTTTAAAACGGTCGGAAATATTGTTAGCAATGGAAATAACAGCACAGAGAAAAATCATAGGAAAGATGATTGTTTGAATAAAAGTGGCCATGACACTGAGGGAAACCATCAGAAAAGGCTGGAGGAGGGCCACACTGGTTAACCCTCCCATAGCCGTGAGCAGGGCCAGTAAAACAGGTAACAACACCTGCATAAAATCAACCATTTTATCAATGGTGGAAAGACCTGTAGTGACCGCCACTTTAAAGGAACCGATGGCCAGGGTAATCACTACCAGGTAACACACGAAGTAGGCCAGTTTGGCTACTGTCCCGTTAGCAAAAGCCGACTGGAGATTCTGCAAAACTACACAGACGACAGCTACAATTAAAAGCTTACCCAGGAGAGTTAAGTTGCCTAATATCTCCTGGAAAAGGTACTGGAAAATACTTTTTAATACTTCCTGGGGAGATAAATCCAACTGACCCTTCTTAAAGTTTTCAATCATCCGCTCCAGGGAAATGTCTTTAATATAACGTCCTACTTCCTGGTCAACCTGGATAATAAACTCTTCCAGGTCATGGAGGTCCAGGGTATCCAGCTGTTTTTCCATAGCTGACTGGGGTGTCAACACTTCATTTTTTTCTGAAGCAGCGCTGAGGTGGCAAGGAAACAGCAAACACAAGGAAATAATAAGATATATTAATACTCTTCTCATAATTGATCACCTTAAGGAATGAGCCGGAGAACAGATTCCAAAATCGCCACGATAATGGGCAGGGCCAAAACCATCACTAAGATCTTTGCTGCCAGCTCTATTTTGGTGGCAATTGACCCTTCCCCCGCATCTTTACAAACCTGAGCCCCAAACTCTGCAATATAGGCAATGCCAATGATCTTGAGGACTGTCGTCAGGTAGAACATATTAATGTTAGCCCGGGATGCCAGTTCCTCCAACACCTTTACCACAGCACTTACCTTGCTGACGGCAAAAAGGAAAATTAAGAGCCCCGTAGCCATACTGATAAGGAGGGCTATTTCTTTATTCCGCTCCTTGACAAAAACGGCTAATATGGCCCCAATTAAGCCGATGCCCACTATCTGCAGGATCTCCATAAGACACCCCTACGACAAAAAGAAGACACTTTTTACCCTGGTCAGGAGATCAGCGATGAGCTGAATGACCATTATCAGGGCGATGGATACACCGGCAAGGGTAGCAATAAAGGAGTATTCCTCTTTACCCGCCTGTTTCAGTACAGTATGAAAAATTGAGGTAAGGATGCCTATCCCGGCTATCTGAAAAATTAACTCAATATTCATAGCTACTCCCCTTTTTTAAATCAAGATAAGAACAACTACGGCTCCCAAACAGAATCCTAAATACTGCCACATTCTCTGGTATTTTTCCATCCTCTGCACGGCTGCCACTTCGGCCATGTGGAGTTGTTCTTTCACCAGGGCCAGGTTTTTTAGCTGGTCTTCTTTGGCGGAAATCCCCAGGCCATAGCCAAACAATGTTAAGATATTGATCTCTTCGTTGGTCAGGGGTATCTCCTTGACCAGGGCCTTGACTCCCTCCCGCCAGGCCTCACCTGCGGTAACACCTTTTTTATTTGTTAACAGCCTGGCCGCATGTTCGAAGGGTATTCTGCTCTCACTATGTAATTTTTCAGCTACTCTTTTTAACGCTTGCGGCAGCGGTGTAGAAGTATAGTTGATTTCTGTTTCCAGCAAATTCAGTCCACTCTGTAACATCCGTAAAAGCTCTACTCTTTTTTTATAGGTTTGGGCAATGCTCAGTCCCAAATAACCGCAACCGCCAATAATACATAAGGCACCAACAAATTTCACCATCAGCCGCTCACCCTTTCCAATGTTTTCCCGTCCCAAACCGACTCAAGGGTTCCCACACCCTGGCGGCGGCTCAAAAAGACCAAACGCTGAAAATATCCCCACTGCAAAAGCTCTTTTAAGACAGGCCTTTCCCGGAGTTCTTTCAGGCTATGACCATGAACCGTTGTAATCACACTTACGCCCCCGTGCAATGCCTGATAAAGAGCTTCTATATCCTCTTCCCTGCCAATTTCATCGGTGGCCACGACCTGCGGCGACATGGAACGAATTAACATCATCATCCCCTGGGCTTTGGGGCAGGCATCCAAAACGTCAGTCCGCATGCCGATGAGAAATTGGGGTTCTCCCTGGAACATCCCGGCAATTTCCGAACGCTCATCAACCAGTCCCACATTTACCCCGGGAAAATTCAGACGTGCAATACCGTCACTTAACTGGCGTACCACATCTCTTAACATGGTAGTCTTACCGCACTGGGGCGGTGAAATAATAAGTGTGTTGTAAACATTGCCTCCTTTTATTAAACAGGGCAGTAGATGATCAGCACATCCCAAAATCTCCCGCCCAATCCGGTAATTTAAGCCCGAGATTTCTTTTAAGGTTTTAATTCTCCCCTTTTCCAACACACCTTTACCCACTATACCAACCCGGTGTCCCCCCGGAATGGTAAGATAGCCGTTTTTTAACTGGTCTTCCCAGGCATATAAAGAACTCTGGCTTAAAATTTCCATACCTTGCTCAATATCCTCACGCCTGACAAGATAACCATGGCCATAATCGGTGGTAAGTTTGCAGTCAGGGTCCACGGTTACTTCCTTTAACCCCATGCGAATAAGCAGGGGGCGCCCTATACGCAGGCGAACTTCCTCGATATTTCGCAAATATGGTTTCAAGTTATTTTCAATTAAATGCCGAACAGCATCCGGTAATGCCTGCAGCCAGGCCGTGGCTTCAAGAGGATCACTGCTTACAGCTTTAGTTATCTTTTTGTCTTTCCAACTGATAATGGTTGTCACACTTCTGTCACCCCCACGTGTACCGATATCCGATTTTTCGCTATCCGACGTCCGACATCCGATTTTTTGGTAACCCCAGCCCAGTGTCTGGTGTCCAGTTAATCTACTGGTCACAGGTCACTGTAAAAATATCTACCAACCAACAACTAACAACTACCAACTAACTTTGCTGGACAATAAAATATATTGTCCCAACTTCTGTTTTATGCAAAAAAAAAATAGACAGCCTTTTGCTGTCTATTCATTATCTTCATCTTCGTGATCTTCATTTACATATACGACTTCGTCGCAATTGGGGCAGGTTACCTCAATCACATCGTCATCAGCAAGGATACTGGCTTCAAAGCGGACAATATCGTGGCACTTGGGACATTCAATTTCTACAAAGTTGCCCTCTTCCTCGTCATCTTCGTAATCATCGTCATGGTCATGGCAACCACAGCCTTCTTCGTAGCCGTAAACCTCGTCTTCAAGGTCACCTAAATCCTCGTCCACCGCTTCAATATATTTTTCCAGTTCCTCCTGGTGTTGAGCCATCTCATCCACGGCTATACTTATTTCTTCCAGGATATCGATGATAGCAGAAATAATTTTCCCTTCTTTACTACCCTTATCCAGGTCTAAACCTTCTGCCAGGCCCTGAAGATAGGCTATTTTCGCCTTTAAATCACTCACAGTATTTATCCTCCTTCACGAGTATTACTGCTATATTATACCTTTTTTATCTAGAATTAAACATTAAATCAAGTTTAAAAATCAGGCCCGGCTTACATATTGACCTGTACGTGTATCAATGATCAGGGTATCACCCTCATTCACAAAGAATGGAACCTGTACCACCAGCCCAGTTTCCATGGTAGCAGGCTTGCCGCCGCCGGAAGCTGTATCCCCTTTAATGCCGGGTTCGGTAGCTATGACCTTTAATTCCACTTGCTTGGGCAGATCCATGCCAATGACCTGACCCTGATAGAAAAGTATGCCTGTATTCATATTTTCTTTTAAGTACTTGGGTGCATCCTCCAGGACACTTTCGGGCAAAGAAATCTGTTCATAGGTCTCTGTATCCATAAATACCCAGTTGTCTCCCTCTTTATAGAGGTACTGCATTTCTTTACGCTCGATATGTGCTTTTTCAAATTTTTCACCTGGGCGGAAAGTTTTCTCTACCACTGCGCCGGTCTTAAGGTTTTTCAATTTGCAGCGCACAAAAGCTGCACCTTTCCCGGGTTTTACATGCTGGAATTCCAGGAGCTGCACTACATCTCCTTCCAGTTCGAATGTTAAGCCAGTTCGAAAATCTGATGTTGAAATCATGTTTTACCTCCTACCTACAATTACTTTTTCATCAGAACTATATTTTTAGGTGATTTAGTTAAAATATCACACCCATCAGGGGTTATGACCACTAAATCTTCAATTCTCACGCCTCCCCAGCCGGTCAAGTAAATACCGGGTTCAACAGAGACAACCATTCCCGGCTCCAGGATAGTCTCATCACTGGGGGCTAATCTGGGTCCTTCATGAATCTCCAGGCCTACACCGTGCCCCAGTCCATGACCGAAATTCTCTCCATATCCTGCTTTGCTGATGATGTCCCGGGCCACCGCATCGGCTTCCCTGGCTTTCATACCAGGCCTGATGACTTTATATACTTCCTCCTGGGCTCTTAAAACCAGGTCATAGATCTCTCTTTGCCGCGCATCGGGTTCACCCATCACCACGGTCCTGGTCATATCGGAATGATAGCCGTTATATACTGCGCCAAAGTCAAGGGTCACCAGTTCCCCCGGGGTAATAGTCTTATTGGTGGCAACCCCGTGGGGTAAGGCCGAACGAACACCCGAGGCCACAATAATGTCGAATGCATTCTTTTCTGAGCCCAAACGGCGCATAAAAAACTCCAGTTCCAGGGCGATTTCTTTTTCCGACAAACCTACCCGAATAAAATCCATAATATGTAAAAAGGCCTTGTCGGCAATTTCCACAGCCTTCTTCATATACATGATTTCTTCCGGTGTTTTAATATACCGCAGCTGTGCACAGAAATCCTTTACCGGCACCAGATCAACTCCGGGAAGATTTTCCTGGAACTCCCGGTAGACAGCAAGGGTAATAAAATCTCTCTCCAGGCCTAACTTTTTCACTTCATATTTAGTCACTAACTCCTGGAGAGTTTTAACCAGGGGAAAGCTATGTATTACGATTTGAAACTCAGGAGCCTGCTGGGCCGCCTGGTCTTTGTAGCGAAAGTCCGTCAGCAAAAAGTTATCCTTGGGGGTCAAGAGGAGCATACCACTGCTCCCCGTAAATCCACTTAAATATCTCCTGTTGGTAGGTTTCGCAATCAAAAGAGCATCCAGACCTTCTGCCCGAAAAGTATTTTTTAATTGGGAGAGTTTATTCAAGCATTATTCCCCCCTGTTCCGCATAATAAACTGCCGCCGCCAAAACCAGCACATCACCCAGGGTACCCCCATCTTGTCCACCCGCTAATTCCGTAATTTTCCTCAAGCATTTTACCATAAAGCCATTGATTTTCCTAGTCTTTTCTTTAAGTACCGCTGATGCTCATGGATTTTATCCTGATGGTAGGGGCGCCCTTGGCCACGTAGAAGGTCAGGTCATTGCCTACCATGTCGATATCCAGAAGCAAATCTTTTAAATTGCCGGCCATGGCTACCCCCCGGACGGGCCGGGTCATTTCGCCATTTTCTATAAGTAAGCCCGAGGCCCCCAGGGAAAAATCTCCCGAAATAGGATTGGCCGTATGCATTCCCATGACATCGGTAATATATAACCCCTTCTTGATCTCCTTGATAATGTCCTCTGGGGAGACAGGACCCGGTTTTAAATATAAATTGGTAATACCTACTTCGGGTGTCCCTTTGTACGACCCACGCACGGCGTTACCCGTAGAGGTAAGGCCAAACTTTTTGGCCGTGTAACTATTATGCAGAAAACCCATGAGTTTTCCATCTTCGATTAGAGGCGTGGCTGAAGTAGGCACCCCTTCGCCGTCAAAAGGCGATGACCCCAGCCTCCCCGGCATAGTGCCGTCATCTATAATGGTCACAAGAGGATTGGCTACTTGCTGGCCTTCTTTTCCTTTAAGAAAAGATTTGCCTTTTAAGACGGCTTCGCCGCTAAAAACATTTTGTAAAACACCCAAAAAATTCGTTACGATATAGGGATCCATAACCACGGGCATACGGGCTGAAGGGATGGTTTTTGCTCCCAGCATGCGAATGGCTTTTTGCCCCGCTTCCCTGCCTATTTTTACGGGGTCCAACTCCTCATAACGCAGCGCATACTGCATAGCAAATCCCGTTTGATTATCATCATTCTCCTGTCCCACAACGACAGCATAACCGCCACAGTAGGATCCGCAGTATGCGGCTTGCAGGCCAAGGGAATTAAAGATACAGATCTGATAGCGTGAGTCTTGATATGCTGTCCTTTCCGTTATTTTGACCCGGGGGTCGAAACTGTGTGCCGCCTCTTCTATTTCTTGAGCAAAAAGAATTTTTTCTTCTAAAGGAGTCTCGAAAATACGCTCATCGTATAAAGCCATTTCATGATAGGCCGGAGGCGGCGCCGGCAGTTCCCAGTTAGCATCGCTGACAGATTCCCGGGAGTTATGCAGAGCCATTTCCACCACTTTGTTCAAGGCCTCTTCCGACAAATCGGAGGTAAAAGCATAGCCCAAACGGTTGTCCACAATTACCCGCAATCCCAGGCCCGACTCCTGGGCCAGTTTCAGATTTTCCACCTTCTGCCGGGCCACCTGGATGGTAAGTTCCTCCGAATCCACCAGAAATACTTCTGCTAGAGAAATACCCTTGTCTTTACTCTTTTCCAAAACCTGCTGGGCTAAAGAAAGATATTTTGTCTCAGTCATAACCCCATAAACCTCCCGCTCAGTTTCATAAAGGCTCCCCTATACTCTTCTGATCTTTACCTGTCCATTCCCGGGGCCGCCGGTTCCGCCAATGATCAATTCTTTAATGCTCATGGTAGGCTGAGCATCGGAGACGGGTGCCCCTTGCCCTTCTTTGCCGCACACGCCAATGGTAAAGCCCAGGTCTTTCCCCACCCTTTCCACCAGCTGCAGAGTTTCGGGGCCGTTGCCGGTAAGGGTTGCCCCCCTTACGGGATGAAGGATTTCTCCATCTTTGACCAGGTATCCTTCGGCTACGTCAAAGACATAATCCCCGTTGGTTGTATTCACCTGTCCGCCGCCCATGGCAGTGACCAGGAGCCCATATTTTAATTCCTTGATCATTTGTTCCGGATCTTCCTTGCCAGAAGCGATATAGGTATTGCGCATCCGGGGAATAGGCCTGTCCTTGTAAGATTCCCGGCGACCGTTGCCTGTGGATTCCCGTCCCTCTTCCCTGGCTGTCTGGTAATCATACATATACTCTTCTAGTATACCCTTGTTAATGAGAACTGTTTTCTCCGTGGGGTGTCCTTCGTCATCATAACGCAAGGAACCAAACTTCTTGGGAAGGGTGCCGTCATCGATAACCGTGACCAGGGGTGAAGCTACCTGTTCACCTTTTTTACCTGCATAAACGGAAAGCTTTTTCTGGACAAGATCAGCTTCCAAACCGTGGCCGCAGGCCTCGTGTACCATGGTCCCTCCTGCCTGTCCGGCCATGACTACGGGCATTTTTCCCGTAGGAGCGGGTTGGGCCGAGAGCATCAACACCGCCCGTTGGGCAGCCTTCTCCCCAAGGCTGGCCGGGTCATTTTCTTCCAACAGTTCAAAACCCATGATTCCCCCCACAGACTGGAACCCGGTCTGGATAATATCACCTTCGGCAGCCACGGCATTGACGGATAGACGGGTCCTCACCCGGGTATCCTCGACAAAGATATCATTCGTATTGGCGATGGTGACCTTTTGGATCACATCTCCATAACTTACAGAAACCTGACGAATCCGGGGATCCACAGCACGGGCAGCATTATTGGCTTCCATGACCTTAGCCGCCTTGCTCTTTATGTCCACGGTATCCGGTAATTTTTCCACGGTAAATTCCAGTTTAGAAACCGGGGTGGTAAAATTCAAGGCCTGAAAACTCGATTTTGTTTTCTGGGCCGCTTTGCCGGCCACTTCCGCCACCTCTAAAAGCCGCTGCAGACTCAAATCGTTGGTGTAGGCATAGGAAGTCTTATCCCCGGCTATCACCCTGATGCCCACACCTTCATCTATCCCGGAATTAATCCTCTCGATACGGTTATCTTCACAACTGATACCGGTAGTCACTTTATGTTCCCAAAAAAGCTCGGCAAAATCTGCCCCATGCCCCATGGCCCGCTCTAAAATCCGGGCTATATCTTTTTTATCCATCATCTCACACCTCGAAAACCTAAAAACTCAAAGATTACTCTCAAGCTATACTTTTCCATTTATTTAAAGGGATTATCCCTCACCGGCAGGGAACTTACATCTTTTTTGGCATAATTCTCGGGAATAGCCATGAAAGTCAGCTTCATTTCGGCTGTCAGCCGCATACCATCTTTGGCAGGCTGGATAGTTAAACCGGACATGCCCGCAAAAGATGGGTATTCCTCCAGGCTCTTTAGTAGGGCCAGGATAGCCTGGTACGAACCGGCAAAGGTGACCTTCATACTGCGTTGTTCTAGATTTTCTTTGGTCACCACAGGCTCAAAAGTAATGTTTTGAATATCCACTTGGGCTAGCTTACTTTTATCTTCCAATAATATGATAATTTCCGGAGAACTTAAACCTACCCCCAAGCTCTGCCGAATAGTCCTTAATTCCTGGACCATCCGGTCTCTTTCTTCGGTTGTAATAGCACCAGTGAGTTTATAAATATGGGTTAACTCTTTATCTAAAGCGGCTAACCTGTTCTTCAAGTTTTCCCGGTAAGCCAGTTGGGGTGTTAAGACGTACACATATAAAACCCATACTGTACAAACCAAAAGCAAAGGCAGAAGAATTTTAAGGCGTGGATTCTTTTGCAGGAGGCTTTTGCCCATCCGGTTTACCCCCTTCCTTTGGCAAGACGGCAGTTAACTCAAAGGTTATCACGCCTTTATCATTTCTATTCACTTTAACTACTTCTATACTGCTAAACCAGGTAAGCTCCCGCAAAACAAAAGCATACTGGGCTACCAGAACCTGACTGGTACTCTCACCCTTAATCACTAATCGGTCATCTTCCTTAAGGTCCACTTCACTAAACTTGAGTCCGGGGGGAATCACCCTGGCGATATCTGTTAAAACTTGAGACCAGTTTGTTTCCACCTGTTTTATCATACCGGATAATCCCCGTAAACGAGTAATCTCATTTTGCAGGTTTTCCAGTTCCCTCACACGTTCCCTTACCTGGGTTAACTGTCCCAAAGACTGGGTAAGATTCTGGGTTTGGTTTTCCAGTTCTTTAATTTCCCACTGGAACTGGGCGTATATAAATCCTAACCAGAAAAAAAGCACAACCCCGGCAATGGTCATCAAGAGCCTTGGTATGTGTACCAGGGGTTTAGGCTGAAAAGCCGGCGGCAGAAGGTTGGGTTTTTGGATCAAAGTACCACCTCCCGCAAGGCCATGCCTAAAGCCAAAGTGGCAGAATCATCAATCTCACCGGAATAATTTAAAACTTCTGTTAGTGAGGAAAGGGGCAAATAGGTGACGGGATAGGTTAATCCTCCCTGGAAGGAAGCCAGGGCTTGTCCTGACCCTTTTCCCCACAGGTAGACATTGCTGGTTTGCGGGCGTTTAAGATTAAGATGGTAATAATCAAAGGAACGCTGCACTTCCCGGAAAATATCTCCCATCAGATAAGGGTCGTTGTTATAAGCAAGAGGAATGGTATGGACAAACTGCAAGGTATCTCTTTGATAAAAAGCTACCGTGGTTTTCTCGGCGCTTAACTCTACGCTGGCCCAGGTGTCTTCCAGGGCAGGCCAAACACCCCTGGCAGCGGCAAAACTCCGCAAATACAAGTAAGCCATAGGCTCCACGTCTATGGCCAGTATCTTAAGTCCAGCTTCTTTTAAGAAAAGACATAACTCATTTAAGACATTCTCTTTGACAGCCAAAATGAGAAGGTCCTGGTAAATAGCTCCTTCCACATCAATGACACCCAGCTTCAGGTAATCCATGGTGAACTGGTTGTTGGCCAGGGCAATGTACCTCCTGGCTTCCCATTCCAGGGCTTGCTTTAATTCTTTTTCAGGCATAAGGGGCAGCCTGACAGAACGAATAACGGCCTGGCGGGAATTCACGGCGATACTGGCCCGTACACCCTTGAGACGGTTTTCCTTAACCAAGGGGGCCAGGATATGAACTAAAGACTTGCGGTCAACAATCACCCCACCGGCATAAGCGCCCTCAGGTACAGGCAGAGATATAGCTTTCCCCAGTCCCAACTCTTTTTTTCTACCCTGTTTCACATGGACTAATATCATTTCATCCGTTCCTACACTAAGGCCTATATATTCCCTGGTCCTAAAAAGCATGATGACAACTCCTAGAATGTTTGTTTATGCTAAATGACGGGGATTTTTACTTACCTGTTCCATGGCTTTAACGACTTCCGCGATGACATCCGTATTCTGCTGCTGTTCCAGCATTTTGATCTTGGTGTAGACACTGCCATGCTGGCTTACCACGTAGTTGGGCTTCAGCCTGTTCAAGGCCATAGCCAGCATATCCAGGCGGCACTGCTCGCATGTGCAAATATCCCTTCTCTTAGCCAGCATCTCATCCAGGACTTGTCTTACCCAAATTTCTGTATAGTTGACCAGTTCCATACTTTCTCCTCCTTACACACTACAAAGTGTACTTGTATCCCCATGAGTCCAGACTCACGACGATCTCGCTAATTTCAGCGGGTACAATCGGTACGGCTATATTCTCTTTAAAAGTAATCGTAGCATTACTGTTTACGGTTAGACTGCCGCAAACCACGCTTCCTTCAATTTCTACATTGGAATTAACCACCAAATGATTTTTCGTAATAAGAATTCCCGTGAACTCCACATTGCTGTTTATAATGGTATAGCCGGTATCGTAGATAAATAAATTATCAGCATCCGTATTTGAATTTAAGATTATATTCTTACCCGTCAATACTAAATTTTCTAAATCAGTGTTGCTGTTTACCGTTATCCCTTGATTTGCAGCCATAGTAAATCCCTTAAAAGTCCCGTTTTCAAGATAAACTTGCCCCGTTGCCTCAATAATCGTGCCGTTTAAAGATAAATTACCATGGCGCAAATAAATATCCCCGTTAACTTTATAGTATGGATAACCGGTTTTAAACACATTTAAATCAAAAACTGTACCGTTAATAACGTAAGGTGACCCTAACCCCGCCGGTTTATACCAGTCTGTGGGAAGTTCAGGAAATCCTATACTGCTATCCGGGTTATGGGGAGGATACGTTGTGTGTTTAATGAGATGAGGATGATTGAACATGTAAGGACCGATTAAGGAATCCTCTTTATCAATGGTACTCAATGTATTGTTAGATACCGCAAAAGCCGTCAATCCCCGGGACAAATAACCCCCGCCTTGTTTTACAGTGCCTTGAGCAGTCAGCGTATACCTGCTGTTGCCAACCATACCTGTGGATTCAATTTGTACAGTTTCACCACTTTTTACAAACAAGGTAATCTGGTACTTGGCCTCCAGGTTGCCCGGGCCCACTATTCCCACAGTAACAGGGGTATCTGGCGGATCATATGAAGGATTATCCTTTAAATGGGCCAGGGTTTCTTCTATGCCGGCCTCTGCAGCATAAAAAGCCTGGACAGACCGGATCTGGTTTGAAGCTATATTAGCCTCGGTAGCCCCTGTCTCCAAAAGGGTCATTCCCAGGGCAAGAATTAGGAACATGGCAAGTACGGTTAAGAGCAGGGCCGCGCCTCGTTCATTTTTTAGCATGGCCTCACCTCCGGGGGAGAAACTTGCCCCGCAGGGCTATACCAGTATTAATTTCTATCAGTTCTCCCGAAGGCAGTTCAGTACGCAATAGTACATTTACTTTCTCACAATCACGGTATGTACCGTTAGGTTCATAGGAAAACTCCACCAGCTTGAGATAGCTGGCCACAGGTTCAGCCTGTTTTGAGTCTTCCTTTCTTTCCAGCACTTTGCCCGTTAATCCCCCCGGACCCCAAAGGCTTTGCGTCACCAAATAATACTTTATAATTTTATTTCCCGGAAGTTTTAACTCTATTTTCTCATCATCAGAATTACTGGTGACTTCAGAAGCCAGGCGGATATCACGGGTTATTCGTTCCATGGCCAACCGTAAATTCTGCTGGGCCTCCACTTTGACCTCACCTTTGCCCCAATCCCGCAAGCCGCTGTCCAGAAGGCCTCCCACAGCGGCCATAACCAGGCCAAGAATAGTAATGCTAATGATTACTTCAATAATGGTAAAACCCGTCTTAAGTTCACAGTTGGCAGTTCGCAGTTGGCAGTGTTTAGAAATCGGATATCGGATATCGTAAGTTGTTTTCATTGCCATTCACCCATTTTCGTTAAAAAGCTTATGGAACGTTCTTGTCCAGCCAGGTTATAATATACGGTTACTTTTACCTGCTTCAGGCGTGAACCGGCACTGTTGACATGAACTTCATAAGAATAATCAGGATGGCCTGCTATTGCCTGGCGAGGACTTGAGTCTAAGCCTATACCTTTCAGATGCTGCAGTTTTAGATCCTCCATAATTTCCTGAGCCAAACCCACAGCCTCTGTGGAAGAATTTCCATGTTTGAGGCTAAAATGGGCCGTAGAAAACATGCCAAGCATCGGCACTAAAGCAATGCCCAGTATTACAATAGAAACAACAATTTCCAAAAGGGTGAAACCTTGCTGATTTCTCATGTAATGACACCTTCTCTAAGGCGTGGAAGTAGGGGAAATCCGAATTCTACCGGATCGATATACAATTACATAGAGCATTTTGGAAGGATTATTTGTTAAGGCTAAAGTTACGGTACCGTTTTCTGCAGCCCCTAAGGCATTAAAATAAAATTGCGCGCTGCCGTTGAACTGAGCATAAACCATTTTAACATCAGCGGGTAAATACTTGGGACCCAGGATATTGGCGGTTCCTATGCTGGCTTTGTAATAGTTATTAAGCAGATCAAAATTGACCCTAACCGGGGTCTCCTGAGAAATGGCTGTTGCTTGAACTTTCCTTAAATCTGAGGCCAAAGTACGGGCAGCAGCTTTTAGTTTCTGTTCCGCTAAAACATCACCAACAGAAGGCATGGCGACTGCCGTAAGAATCCCTATGATAACGGTTATCACCATAACTTCTAAAAAGGTAAAACCCTGCTTATTGTACACTTCAACACCCCTAAAACAGGTTCCAGTACCATTGGGCAAATTGGTCCCGGAAAAAGAAAATTACGAGAAAACCAAGTACAAGAAAGGGCCCAAAGGGAATAGGGTCTCTCCTTTTTTTTCTCTTCAAAGCGATTAAAAGAATTCCTATGATACTTCCCACCAGGGCTCCCACAAAGAGGGCATAGAACACACCGGGAAAGCCCAGCCAGAAGCCCATGGCGGCTGTGAGTTTTATGTCCCCGCCCCCCATGCCTCCCCGGCTTACTACAGCCAGGATAAAGGGAATGGCAAAACCCACAGCTAATCCTAAGATACGATTGAGAATACCCATTTCCTGGCTAAAAAAATGATAAACAACTCCTCCTGCCAGTAAAGTAATGACCAGGCTGTCAGGAATGAGGTAATGTTCTAAGTCGATTTGAGTTATTACTAATGCCAGGGAAAAGAGAAAACACCCCGCGACGCCCCTGGCAGAAAGACCATAATAATAGATGATGGCCATCCAGCCCAGGGCATTGACAATTTCCGTCACGGGATAACACCAGTGTATCTTTTCGCCACAATAACGGCATTTTCCTCCAAGGAAAAGAAAACTAAAGACAGGAATTAAATCCCGGGGTTTAAGTTTTGTATTGCATGAGGTGCAGTGGGACGGGGGATAGGCAATGTTTTCCCCTCTGGGCAGGCGGTAGATAAGGACATTGAGGAAGCTGCCAAAGATGAGGCCGTAGGCAAATGTTAAGAATAACGTCATATCAAGTCTCCTTTACATAATAAAGGAGCCCCCGTAAGGGGGCATAGTTCCAAATGTTATCATAAATGGTCAGAAGCGCATGTAAAGTTTCCAAATACATAAGTCGTACCATCACTTGTTTTACGCAATACTGCTACATTATTTGCAGTATTCCAAGCATATTCTGTGCCATCAACTGGTGATAGTGGTTTTTTCTTTAAATAACCTTCATTTTCCAAAACATCGATGCTAGTCGGGTAGGAACCTTTAACAATTTTGTAAATCTCTCCAGCAGAAGCTATTGTTTTTAAATCGGCTTTCACTTTTGCTAATTTTGCACTATCAAAATGACTGCCAAATTGCTGAACTGCTAGTGATGCTAATATTCCCAAAATTACCACAACTACCATCAACTCAACTAACGTAAAACCCTTACGGTTTCTCATCATTCTCCAGAAAAAATTTAACATTCTCCTTTACACCTCCTTTTTTTCTTTCTGTCGAAATATATGTATATTGTTAATTTTAAGGCTTTTATCCTTTTTCTACAAGATATGTCAAAACTAAATCCTGGTAAAATTTTTATTATTTTCTTTATTTATCAATTAATTATTTAGGACTCGATTCTGAAATTGTCATTGTTGACCGATATTGGTAAAGACGCTGAACATGGGCATGAGAATAGATACCAAAATAAAGCCGATAAAGCCCCCGAGAAAAACCAGCAGCACAGGCTCCACCAGCTTGGAGAGACGCTCAGCCATTTCATCCACTTCCTGTTCATAGTGTCCGCTCACTTTAATCAGCATCATATCCAGGCTCCCAGACTCCTCCCCTACCTGCATCATCTGGATGACCATAGGCGGGAAGAACCTGGAGTTAACCAAAGGCGAAGTTATGCTGCGCCCGTCCTGGACAGCTTGCCGGGCCTTTAGGATTTCAGCGGCCACGATCTCATTGGCTACCACCTTGCTGACAATCTCCAGTGCAGGCAAGACCTGAACGCCTGTCTTTAGCAGGGTTCCCAGGGTCCGGGTAAAGCGGGCCAAAATAATGCTGCGAGAGAATTTACCAAAGCCGGGCACTTTTAAGACCAGCCTATCCAGGAAAAACTTACCTTGGGAAGTGGCAAACCAGTGCCGTAAACCCAATACTACAATCCCCAATAGCAATAAGGCCAGGTACCAGTAGGTATTCAGGAGATGGCTGGCCCCCAGGGCTATCCTGGTAGGCAGTGGTAATTCCACATTCATTCCCTGCAATATATTTACAAATTTAGGCAGTACATAGGTCAGGAGGACCACCACGGCCAAGAGAGCCACACAGGTGATGCCAAGGGGGTAAATCATGGCCGTTTTAATTTTTTCTTTGATCTGGTGTTCCCGGTCAAAGTGCTCGGCCAGGCGCACCAGGACCTCGTCCAGGATGCCTCCCAGCTCACCTGCCCCAATCATGTGGACAAAAACGGGACTGAAGACTGTATCCTGCCGCCCCGCCGCTTCAGCTAAAGTCCTTCCGCCGGATATATCTTTTATCACTTCCTGTAAAGCCTTTTTCAGGCGCCCGTTTGCAGCCTGGTCAGCCAGCTGCTGTAAACCTGTTAAAAGGGGAATACCCGCCTCCTGCATGACTGCCAGCTGGCGGCAGAAGGCAGCCATTTCCCCTTCTTTGATGGGTTTGGTCCGCCGGGTGAGCCACTTCTTAAAATCCAGGGTCACAGGAGCTTTATCGGTAATGTCCACGATAAATAGACCTTCATCCCGCAGAAACGCCGCTACCTGCTGGATTTGGGCCGCTTCCCGCTGACCTTCAATTAACTGCCCCTTCCTGTTCCGGGCTTTATAATAAAATACCGCCATTTGCTTTACCTCAACTTCCTTACATACGACTTCCGCTTTCCGATATCCGACATTAGTGACCAGAGACCGGTGTCCAGTGACCAGTAATCGGCACCCAGTACTCGATGCGCGGTCTATTCTGCGAACTGCCCACTGCGAACTGCCAACTCGAAATTACGGTTAACTGTTAACGGTTCACGTCAAAAATTACTACCAACTACCAACTACCAACTATCAACTATCAACTACCAACTATCAACTAATTTAAAATCCCGTTGCATTCACCAGGCGGCTAAAATTTTCCTGGTCATTGGTATACTTAAGCGCCGTTTCCATAGTTACTGCCCCAGAACGCACAAGCTCGCGCAAAGCCATATCCATGGTCTGCATCCCCCAGCGCCCGCCTGTTTGCAGCACAGTCTGAATCTGGTGGGTCTTGCCTTCCCGGATTAGGTTACGGACCGCAGGAGTGACAATCATTACCTCCGCCGCTAAAACTCTGCCCATGCCATCGGCCCTGGGCAGGAGCTGCTGGGTTACGACACCCTGCAGGGTAGCCGCAAGCTGGACCTTGATCTGTTCCTGCTGGCCGGGTGGAAAGACGTCAATAATCCGGTCCACAGACTGAGCTGCACTGTTGGTATGGAGGGTGGCAAAGACCAGGTGGCCTGTCTCCGCGGCAGTAATGGCCGTGGCAATAGTCTCCAGGTCCCGCATTTCACCTACCAGGATAACGTCCGGGTCCTGGCGCAGGCAGGCCCGCAGGGCGCCGGCCAGGGAAAAGGTATCGCTCCCCAGTTCCCTCTGGTCCACTACACTTTTTTGATGCTGGTAAAGATACTCGATGGGGTCTTCAATGGTAATGATATGACAGGCCCGCTCCTGGTTGATTTTGTTAATGAGGGCAGCTAAAGTAGTGGATTTGCCGCTGCCTGTTGGTCCCGTGACCAGTACCAGCCCATTGGTTTTATCGGCCAGACCCACTACAGCCTGGGGAACCCCTAAGCTCTCCAGGGAAGGAATCTGGTAAGGCACAGGCCGCAGGGCCAGGCTCACACAGCCCCGCTGGCGGTATATATTAACCCTGAATCTCCCCACGCCAGGCAGAGAATAAGAAAAATCCAGTTCTCCTTTTTGCTGCCAGGCTTCCATTTGTTCCGAATTCATGAGAATTTCCGCCGCTTTTAGCGTGTCTTCCCTTTTTAAGGGCAGGTTTTCTCCTTCTTCCGGCACCCATCTCTTCAACTGACCATTAATACGAAACATGGGATAAGCGCCTACGGAGAGGTGAATATCTGAAGCCCCAGCTTTAACCGCACTCTTTAATAATTCTATCACATCCATCTGTTATCTCCCTTCTTCCCAGTAGGCCACCCGTAAGACCTCCTGAACAGTGGTAAGACCTTGCAGTATCTTTTCCACTCCATCCATATAGAGGTCTTCCATCCCCTGGGCCATGGCCAGTTCCTTAATTTTTTCCGCTGAAGTCTTACGCAGTATCAATTCTTGTATCCCGGCATTAACAACCAGCAGCTCATGGAGCGCCAGCCGTCCTTTGTAACCCGTAAAACCACACTGGGCACAACCCTTTCCACGTTTCAGCCTTAAAGGCTGTTCATCGGGTATTTTTAAAAACAGGCGTTCCTGGGTCCCGGGGGGAACGTCATATTCTTCCCGGCAGTAAGGACAGTTGCGCCTCACCAGTCTCTGGGCCACAATACCCACAACAGAGGAAGCCACTAAAAATGGCTCTACTTCCATATCCACCAGCCTGGTAACGGCTCCTGCCGCATCATTGGTATGTAATGTACTGAAAACCAGGTGTCCGGTGGTGGCAGCCCGTACGGCAATGCTGGCAGTCTCTTTGTCCCTTATCTCACCTACCATGATCACGTCGGGGTCCTGGCGTAAGATAGAGCGCAGGCCTGAAGCGAAATCCAGGCCGGCTTTAACGTTGGTCTGTACCTGGATAATTCCCGGTAAAATATATTCTACCGGGTCTTCGATGGTAACGATGTTGCGGCCCACCTGGTTAATCTCGCCCAGGGATGCATAGAGGGTCGTCGTTTTCCCGCTTCCCGTGGGGCCTGTCAAAAGGATCATCCCATAAGGAGAAGCCAAAACATTTTTGAACTTTTCCAGGAGCTTGGGCCGGAAACCTAATTGTTCTAAGCTTAAGAACTGATTCTCCTTATCTAAAAGGCGAATCACTATTTTTTCCCCAAAGATAGAAGGCAAGGAGGACACCCGCAGATCAATATTTCTCGTGCCATATTTAATCATAATGCGTCCATCCTGGGGCAAACGCTTTTCCGCAATGTCCATTTCTGCCATAATCTTTAACCGGGATATCATAGGGGGATGAATATTTTTAGAAAGTGTCATGGCTTCCCGCAAAACCCCATCCACCCGCAGTCTTACCCTGAGGTCATGCTCCCGGGGTTCAATGTGAATATCACTGGCCCCCTCTTTGACCGCAGTTTGTAAAATAGTATTCACAGCTTTGATCACTGGAGCGTCATCTGTGCTGGTACTGCCCTGGTCAATATTAAAAAAACTGACTGTTTCCGTCTTGCTGCTCTCATAGGCACTTTTCAGTTCTTCAGGCAGACCATAATAACGCTGAATGGCAAGTTCTATTTCCCTTTCTGTGGCAATGCCCGCTTCCACCTCTAACCCCAAAGCCAGTTCCAGGTCCTGGATGGCTACCAGGTTTAAAGGATCGCTCATGGCCACCAGCACTTTGGCCCCCTGTACTCCCACAGGGAAAACCTTATGTCTTCGTACCAGTGATTCAGGTGTTTTCTCCAGCAACGCTTTATCGGGAGTCAGGCGGTGCAGGTAGAGACGGGGAATCCCTAACTGGAATTCCAGGGTGGTAATGATTTGTTCTTCTGTGGCAATATTATTTTCTATCAACACTGTTCCCAGTCTTTTTCCACTGCTTCTTTGGATCTCCAGGGCCTTTTGCAATTGTTCCCGGGTTATGACATTGGCTTCCACCAAAAGGTCGCCTAATCGTTTTCTTTCACGTGGTATCATGGAACCACTCCTTCCCTCCCTTCTTCTTCGACAGCAAACAGCAAATTCCTCTCATCTATTATTTTGGGGAAAAAGAAAAGAGCCTTGCAGCTCAAGTTTTACATTCTTTATCATCCTGTTCTTGGGACTCGTATTTTTCTAGGAAAGCCAGTATTTTTTCAATTACTTCGTGAAAATCCAGGTTAGAGGTATCAATATGAACGTCTGCACATTTATATAATTCTTCCCGCTGTTTCATGAGTTCTACAATGGTTTCGTAAAGATCACCTTTTTTTAAAAGAGGTCTGTTATTACGCCTTTTTACCCTTTCATAAATGACCTGGGGATGGGCGGAAAGACAGATGATAATTCCTTTTTCCGCCAGCATCTCAATATTCTCCTTGTCCAAAACCATGCTTCCGCCGGTGGCAATCACACAGTTTTCTTTTTGGGAAAGCCTTTTAATAGCCAACTGTTCCTCGGAGCGGAAACGCACTTCTCCATATTTGGCAAACAGCTGGGGAATAGTCATATTTGTTACAGCTTCCACTTCCTGATCTGTATCATAAAACTCTTTATTTAATACAGCAGCCAGTCTTTTACCTACAGCCGTTTTACCGGTACCCATAAAACCTACGAGTATGATATTTGTTTTCATCAACTCACCCGCCTTGTTTTCTGTCAGTCATATGAAAAAAATCATTCTCCTTCGACCTGCTTAACCCTTAACCTGGTCCGGAAAAATCCTAAAAGCCCCCGGCTCTGTTCCTCCCACAATTTCTCTTCTATCTCGCTTTTTGCCCGCTTTAAGTTTTGCACTTCACGGGATAACTTTTCTGCTTCCTTCCGTGCCGCCTGGAGTTCCGAAAGGATGGAAGAAAACATAAAAACAACAGTCGTTTTAAAGTTATGATCTACGCCTAATGAATCACCCACTGTACGGTCTAACTCCAAACGGCGCTTGGCCCCCTTTATAGTATACAACTCTGTATGAAGTAATTCACGAATTTTAGTAAACATCTCTATGTTTTTCTGGGTATAACGGTTTCTTTGACCTTTGTCGGCCTTGATCAGCAGGAATTCTGCAAACTCTTTTTCCCAAAACCGTACAGTACTTTCCTCTACTTGCAAAATTCGTGCAGCTTCTTTAGCTGTCAGCTTTTTTTCCACATGATAAACCCCCTTGTGAATAATTACGTAACACTTAACAATAATTCACCTGAGGAGGGCTATTTTCCTTTTTTTACCATAAACTTTTTAGCAACACTTTGAGACAAATTGCACAAAAATTATAGCTTTTACAAGCTAATTTCGACAAATGGTACGCATAGTCTAAACTATTTTTTGTTCATACTATATTAAAATGATTAAGGAGGTGTTTTATGACTACGCAAACTACACCCCGGAAAGACTATCAATTTGCCAACCTTAGCGACTCTCAACTGCAAAAATTACGGGAAGTCGAACAAAAGCTTAACACGGAAGCAGGTAAAGAAATCATTGTCCTGGCCTATACTAAAGATTAGTTAGGGAAATGACCATCATTACGCCTAATGATGGTCATTTTTATGTTTATACTTTATAGATTGCGTCCCATCAAATTACGTTCCAGAAAGCGCATGAATCTGGTACCGATAAATTCTATGTTTACTAAAGGTGGCACTAATATAGTATAACATTTTACCAGGTTACCCCCAAGTATATCGGTAAAAATCTGATCCCCCACAACTACAACTTGCGTACTGGGCAATTGGAGGATCTTTAGTGCAAATATAAAAGATAAAGGGCAAGGTTTTAACGCTGGAGCCAAAAAGGGTATCTGGTAAAAATCAGCTATTTTTTTTGCCCTGCTCCTGGTTGCATTGGATAATAAAAACAGGGAGAATCCCAAATGCAATGCGGATTTCATAAATCTGTGGGCTTCAGGCGTAATTTCTTCGGCACGCCAGGGGGTAATAGTATTATCCAAATCCAGAATAATACCGCGTTTTCCCATATCCCAGAGTTTTTTCAGATTAATAGAAGCGAGACACCCCGAAACCTCTGCCGGCTGCAAATGTCTCATCTTTACCTCCCTTTAACATTGTACTGAAAGGATTTTTTATATGACTTTAATATTTTAACACAGGTTACAGTTCATACCAAATATTGCTGGTTTAAGAAAATTGTTTAATCATATTTTAGTCTTGCCAATACCTAAGGTAATAGGCTTTAGTCTGGGTATCAAGGATGTGAGTGAGTTATTTTCCTTCGGTTATATTTTAAACCAGTGATTAGCAACATTTACTTTTAAAGCTTTTTATTGTATACTTTTAAGTGAACTTATATCTTTCCTTAATTTATATAAATTTATTTTAAAAAGCTGACTCTCTAGGGTCAGCCTTTTTCTTTCTATTTTTTCATCAATTTATCAAAACGATTCGTTATTCCACATTGAGGACATTTAACATTGATCTTAACTTTAATATAAACGCCATCTGTACCATTTAAGAAGTCCGTAGTAACAATCTCAGGTACAATTACCTCTTCCTTTGCTCCCTGCCACTGCTCAGGAAAAGAAGCAGCCCATACCAGTCTCTCATTACATAGCCTGCAGACATTTTCCCCACTTATATCCCTGTTTATCATGGAATCCCCCTCCTTTATGTAATAATTTCGGCGGAGGTGAAGGCTTTCCTCCTACTTTTCTTAGTTTTACTTCAAGTTTTTTTCGACAATAAAAATGGTTATGCATGTATAAGCATGTTTAGTTTGAGATAGTTAACCTATCATTGAAAACTAATAAGGGCCTTACAGCCCCTAGTTATTGCATATCTTTACATGATTTTTGAGCATGTTTTATCCGATACTCAATAAGAAAAGTCAGTATCCTGTCAATAATTTGCTCGTAAACCAGGTCGGAGGTATCAATAACAAAGTCGGCAGTCTTATAAACCCCCTCTCTCTCTTTCATTAACCGTAATATATTCCAGAAAAGATCACCTTTTTGAAGAAGCGGTCTGTTGTTCTGTTCTTTTACTCGATGGTAAATTACCTCCGGCTTGGCTGAAAGACAAATGATAATACCTTTTTTTAGAAGCATTTCCAGATTATTTTTGTCCAGGACAGCTCCTCCACCTGTAGAAATAATACAGTTTTCATTTTCCGCCAGTTTTTTTACCACTGTTTTCTCTTCAGACCGGAAATATTTCTCCCCGAACTTTTCAATAATCTGAGGTACGGACATGCCCGTTTCCGTTTCAATTACCTGATCAGTATCATAAAATTTTCTATTTAAGACCTGCGCCAGTCGTTTTCCTACAGATGTTTTTCCCGCTCCTGCAAAACCTATGAACACAATATTTGTTTTCATTATCTCACCCTCTATTCCATATTTTGTATATGTCTCACTTGCCACTTTCTTGAATTTGTTTTTGTTGATATTCTTCAACGAAGTCAACAATTTTTTCAACGATTTGCGGATATTCTCCATAGGAAGTATCTATATAAAAGTCAGCACAGCTGTATAATTTTTCCCTCTGTGCCAGTAAGGCCAAGATTGTTTGATATATATCTCCTTTTTTCAGGAGCGGCAGGTTCTGGTCGTTCTTAACCCTCTCGTATATTATTTCGGGTTTAGCCGTCAAACAAACAATAATTCCTTTCTTAGCAAGCAAATTCATGTTATTTTGATTAAGGACAACGCCTCCACCTGTAGCAATAACACTGTTTTCATATTCTGCAAGTCTTTCAATAACTGAATTTTCTTTTACACGGAAAACAGCTTCTCCAAACCGGTCAAAAATTTCGCTAATTGACATCCCAAGGTCCGTTTCAATTTCCTGGTCCGAATCATAAAAAATTTTTTTTAAGCGGCTTGCCAGCTTTTTTCCTATTGTTGTTTTCCCAACTCCCATAAAACCTATTAAGACGATATTGGATTTCACTGGATATCACCTGCATAGAATAGGATTCTTTTTTTAGAAGGAAATGGTTTAGATTAAAAAAGGTATAAAAAGGCACCCTTCGGAAGGGTGCTCGCTCCAAGCACATTTACCTCCTACCATCCTACCAGATATTCATATGAAATAGCTCTTAAGACCTGCTGTCCTACGTTCCCTACCATAATATTAATATATTATTAATTATTTTAGACTTTCAAGGAAAGAATTGCAACAGTAAAGTAACTCTTTCATTCTATAATATTTGTATTCTATATTGTATGGTAAATTATATGTATTGTTATAAAACTTTATTATTTCAATCAACCCAATATAAAAAAGGCGTCTGTTTAATTCCATTAAACATAACATCATTCACTTAATTTAGGGAGTTCAGCTACGGGTAATTCAGTAATTCCGGCATCCTAAATTCGTAGAAATTTGTTTGGCCGCCTCGTAAACACTATGCTGGACCATAAAAGCAAAATCTTGAGTAAATCTTACTGAAGGACCTGCCATAGACAAACTGCCCACGACGTTGTGATATGAGTCAAAGATTGGCGATGCAACCGCCGATACACCCACCTCTCTTTCTCCGAAACTAAAGGCGATTTTTTTCTCTCTTATTTCCTGCAATTCTTTTTTCAGTTTCTGAATATCGATTATTGTTTCATTTGTTAAAGGCTTAATTTCTTCTATTATTCTCAAAAAGTTTTCTTCGGACATAAACGCTAATATGGCTTTACCGCTAGCACCGGCCCATAAGGGGTATTTGGCGCCCAACTGGGCGGACCTCTTCAGTTCATGGGTACTTTCAACCTGTTCAAAACACACCCGTCTGCGGTTGTTTTCCAGGATATATAAACTCACTGTCTCATTATACTCATTTCGCAATCTTTGCATTATTGGATAAGCAATTTTTCTTAGATCGATACTTTCTTTTGCTAATATGCCTAAATAATACAGCGTATATCCTAACGTATAAGTATTATCTTCATTTTTAATTAAAAAACCTTCTTTTTCCAAAGCAGTTATAAATCTGAGAGTGGTAGACTTAGCAAGAGATATTTTTTTGGCAATCTCAGTCATAGTCAGTTTTTGATTTTCCCAATCAAAACACAACAAGATATCCAGCGCTCTTTTTAAAGTACGAATTTCTTCTTTACCTCCGTTGTTTCTATTGTTTTTGACATCATCGTTCAACTCTAATCCCCCCCTTGCTTTTATAATGGATAAAGAAAACTAGACAAAAAAACAGCTTTCTTTAAGGTGGATTGTGACCATGAGAAAATCATATTCTGGGGAGTTTAAAGCCAAGGTTGTACTGGAAATTCTCAAGGAAGAAAAAAACCATATCCCAGATTGCTTCGGGGTATGAGATGCATCCAAATCAATTGCTTAATTAAATGGAAGAAAGAGACACAATAGGTGCTCTAGTGAAAGTTCTTGAAGATGGTCGTAGAAAGGGTGACAAGGAGAAAGAGACCTTAAAGAACAAGATTCAAGAACTTTATGCAGAGATTGGCGAGTTGACAACTAAGCTCAACTGGCTTAAAAAAAAATCTGGCCTCAAATTGGACTAGAGCTGAAAGAATTGAACTGGTGGATTTTGAGAACCGCGAGCTACCATTAACAGCTCAGGCAGAACTACTTTCGCTCAACCGTTCGAGTCTTTATTACCGGCCAGTACCACCATCGCCTTTGGAAATTGCTATCAAGCATAGAATCGACCGCATTTATACGGAGGACCCTACTTGGGTTCTCGCCCGATTACCGCGATTCTGAACCGGAGCATAAAGTCTATCCCTATTTGCTTCGCGGCGTTAAGACATCCTTCCCCAACCACATTTGGGGTACTAATATCACCTTTATCCACCTCAGAAAGGGCTGGCTGTACCTGGTGGCTTTTCTAGAGCATTTAGGGGTTATTGGCGACTCGGGTGTCCAAACCCCCTCTGGCCAGTATAATCCTGGCTACTCCGTCAAGTTCGAAGCCTCCTACTGACTCTCAAATATCCCATAATTAGATGCCACAACATGATCTATTTGTGAGGTTTTCCCCTCTACATTTAAAACGACATCATTAATTACTTTATACTTGTTGGAATCTAACATAGCAAGAATAGCTGAAATAGCCTTCTCTCCCATATATCCTTTAATCCTCGGCTTAAATATGGAATAAAGACCCACTAATAAAACTAATAGCCAGAGATACCAGAATGTTGTAATCATTTTAAGTATAGTTTCCATATTCTATGCTCCTTTTCCATTCAAAGTGATTTCAGCTAACGATTCTGTTTACTGATGGTCCCTGAGCCTAAATCAAACTCCGTATAGAACAAGGTTTAAGTCAAAAAAAGTGGCAATTAAATAATATTGTTAACGGTTTCTTCAATTTCTTCTTTTGATGGTTTGCTGTACCGCAGGATCATATTAGCTGAGGAATGACGGCTCAGGGCTTGGACTATTGATATATCAACCTTATTGCGGACGAGTTTTGTTATAAAGGTATGACGCAAGGCATGAGCATTGATCCCCAACTGCTCCATGATATGTTGCACGGTCCTTTTGCTGATTCTTTCGCCTCTGTTGGAAAGAAATAGGGCCTGCACAGCCCTGTTTGACTAGATCTTGCAGAATTAGATCAGAATAGTCGTCGTTTGCTTTATACATATTTCTTTACCATCTCGGTTTCTTAAGTGTGTCAAAGGTCTAGATATTTCTTAATTGCTGTTTTTATTTCTTCCTTTATCTCATCTGATTTAATACTGCCACATTTTTCCTCAAGTCGTTCCTTGGCGATAGCTCTTATCTGATGTGCCATTGCTATTGAGTCTTTGGACAAGCCAGTTACTTTTGAGCTTAGCAATATTTCAATGGGGTATACTTTCCTACCAGGTTTAACCGAGGTAAGCGACATTATTGTGACTATCGGTAATGCTTGATTTACTTCTTCTGCTGATATAACAAGTACCGGCCTTTTTCCGGCTTGTTCTGATCCCTTTGTTGGATCAAGATTAGCTCAGAAAATTCCCCATTGGTATTCTACCATTCCATCTTCCTCCCTGTTGTCTCTTGGTCGGAAGATTCGAATGCCCGCATATTTTCTTCTAAATCTTGCATAAATAACGGGTCTTTTACTGCTTTTATCATTTCGTTTTTTAATTTTTCCTTTTCTATTTTTCTAGAGTATTCTTCAAGTGCTTCTTTAACTCCAGCATTTACTGAGGGTATATAATTACTTTTTGCGTAATCCCTATACTTTTCTATTAAATCAGTCGGTAGCGAAAATGTAATATTCTTAACTTTTGTCACAGAAAAAGCACCCCTTAATTAATTATTGGCGATTTATATTGTATTATATCCAATAACTTTCTACAATATCAATATTATTCAATAAAAGAACAGGCCGCCTTATTAAAGCGACCTGCAAAGCGAAATTACTTGCAAATCCTTCTTTTATTCCCATTCTAATTTTTGACCACATCTAGTGCATGGAGTGATCTAACTAAACTGGACACGCAGAACGGTGCTTTTCTCCTCTTTTCTTAGAAATACTCATTATTTCATAAAAAGGGGATTCTTTGTATTTTCACTTTCGCTTTGCTGGGGTAATAAGCATAATATTCTGAATATAACCCGGGTCATATCCATATATTTCCATTCATAGGGCCGACAGCCGTGCTTACGCCGGTTACTACATTTTATCCCCTTTCTTTTGAGTACTTTTTTTATCCGTCGGTGACCATAGGTCTGTCTGGATTCTTCGAATATCTGTTTAATGATTTATGTCAGTTCTTGATCTTCCTGTCTCCGCATGGTTATAGGCCGGCTGAGCCAGTCATAGTAGGCGCTCCTGTTTACTTTGAGGACCAGGCACATCTTCTTGACGCGAAATTCGGAGCTGTTTTCCTTAATAAACTGAT
>CAZWTM010000015.1:0-47842 GCA_964637385.1 uncultured Peptococcaceae bacterium | reverse complement strand
CTCATATGGTCCAAAACATGTAGAGGCCGGCACCAATTAAAAGAAGACCGGATATTTTCTGCAGGTAGATACTATAACACCGCAGTGCCTGTAAAGTCTTGGCAAATCCCGTAGAAATACCGAGCAAGAGCAAAAGGGTTCCATGCCCCAGACCATAAACCAAGAGCATGACCGCTCCTTTTGATAAATTTCCCTGCAACGAGGCATAACCTAAGATACTGGCTAAAATAGGTGTGGAACAGGGGGAAGCCATAATCCCGTAAATCATTCCCACCAGTAGCGCCCCGCTTAAGCCTGTGGCTTTTGGCATTTTTATCTTCAGCTGAAAATGAGGTATGGGTAACAAATCCAGAAGATTTAGACCCATTAAGATAATGAAAAGGGCTAATATATAGCGCCAAAAGGAGCCGATGCTGCTGCCGAAGATGGTTCCTAAAAGTACCGCGGTAAGCCCCAAAACGGCAAAGGTCAGAGACATGCCCAGGACAAAGAAAACTGTTAACAGCAGTGACTGTTTGAGATTATCATTTTTCTGGGCCCCTATATAACCGATAATCAAAGGAAAACCAGCTAAGCTGCAGGGAGTTAGGCTTGCCATCAGCCCACCCATAAAACTTAATGACAAATCCATCTTGCAAAGTCCTCACCTAACATAATACTGAATATATTGTACTATACCCCCAGGGGGTAAGTAAAGATGTTCATATCCAAACAGCAGGCAATTATTAGCAAACAAAAAACTCCCTCAAAGGAAGGAGTTTGACGGCTTCCGAATTAGTGACCAGAGACCAGTGTCCCTATTCGTAAACCGTAATCCGTGAACAGTGAACCGTTTTTCTATAATTTCCTGGCGGTTTCATATTTACGGTTCACGGTTAACAGTTAACGGTTCACGTTAAGAATTACTAACAACTACCAACTATTTCTGGTAGCTAATGACTTCCAACAGGGCATTTTCCGCACTCTCTATGTGCTCTTTGGCCATCTGCTGGGCTAGCTGTACATCCCTGGCTGCGATGGCTTCCACAATCCTTCTATGCTCTTCCAAAGCAAATTTCAATCTTCCCGAAACAGCCAGGGTAGTCGTCCGGAATCTTTGCACCTGTTCACGCAAATTGTTGATCATACTTAGCAAACGATCGTTTTTTGAGGCTTTAAAAATAAGCTCGTGAAATTTAGTGTCGACTTCGATGGTTTTGATCAAGTCACTGCTTTCAAAGTGGCTGGCTTCCAAAACAATGTTACGTTCCATCTCCTCAATTTCTTCCTGGGTGGCCCTTTCCGCTGCAAGGCCGGCAGCCAGTGCTTCCAGGGCCCCTCTAATCTCAAAGACTTCATGAATATCTTTAATGGAGAGTCCTGCTACATAGGCTCCCTTACGTGGAATCATTATCACATAGCCTTCTTGTTCTAACTTTCTGATGGCTTCTCTTACAGGTGTTCTGCTCACACCCATTTCTTCCGCCAGGTCAGTTTCCATTAATCTCTCGCCAGGCTTCAGAACCTGGTTGATAATAGCATCCCTTAAAGACTCATATACCATTTCCCCCAAGGGCCGGAAATTATCCAGTTTGATGCGTAAGAGAGTACGTTCTGCCATGGGTTTCCCTCCAATCGTGCTTATTATGAAACAATCCCTGTTAAACTAAAGTATATTATAACAGCTCATATTGTCAAATCTTTTTTCATTTGCAGAACATCAAGCCTAAACTGCCTTAAGCCTTTATCAGGTATTATTTTTATTACAAATATTTGAGCAAAATTTGTTTGCTGCTTGGGATAACAAAAGTATAATAAATTATAAATAATAATTTTATGGAATATAGCATTGGCGGAAAGAGGCAAAGATGAAACTGACACACTATTTATTATTAATCCTGGCCCCTTTTTTCTGGAGTTTTAATTTTGTGATCGGCAAAACCATCGTCACCATTATTCCTCCTCATACCTTAAACATTTTGCGCTGGATTATACCCATCACTTTATTCCTTTTTTTAACCTGGAAAGACCTAAGAATAAACATACCCCTCTATTTGGCAAACTGGCCTTTACTGTTATTGCTGGGTGCTACCGGCTATTTTTTAAACACGGTATCCGTTTACTACTCCGTCCGTTACACTACAGCCATCAATGCTTCTTTATTGGCCTCCTTCAGCCCGGCCATCTTTGCCGTTTTTTCCTATATATTTTATAAGGATAAAATTTCCCCTCTGCAAGGCTTGGGCATTATTTTTTCAATCCTTGGTGTTTTCTGGATAGTATTCAAGGGTGAGATAAGGGGTTTAATGAACCTAAAGCCCAATATAGGGGATATGCTGATGCTGATCAGTGTGGTCAGCTGGGCCATTCACTCCCTTGTTTTTAAAAGAAAAGTGCGTGCCCTCTCCTCCAACTCCCTGTTCACCCTGATGATGTTAAGCGGTGTTCTTCTTACCCTTCCCTTTTCCCTGTGGGAAAACTGGCAGTCCAACTGGTCCTGGCTCCCACAAATGGACAAACATTTGTTTTTAAGCATTGTCATCCTGAATATTTTTCCTTCCTTACTGGCTTTTTTCCTGTGGAATAAAGCACTCCTGGAGGTAAGTTCCAATCAGGCTGCTATCTTTTTAAATTTTTCTCCCGTCTTTACCACATTAATGTCTGTCCTCTTTCTAGGGGAACATCTGATGTTATATCATTTTACCGGTGGAATCCTGATCTTTATGGGCGTTATCCTGGTTACCAACGGTCCAGTATTCGTAGAGCTATTGGGCAAAAAAAAGATAAAAACGGAACAATTAAAGCCCTGATCCCCCCCTCGGAGGGGTTCATTTCTTGAGCTTTATTTTACAGGCACGCTCTTTCCTGTTTTGCATTCCTCCAATAGTTTGGCACAGTAATCAATAATATCGCTTCTTTTGACGATACCGATAAAAACACCCTCATCGTCAACTACAGGAACAAAATTTTGTGTGGTAGCCAGGGTGATCAGGTCCTCCATCTTAGCCTGGATATGGACAGGTTTGTTTTGCATATGCTGGGGTACTTCCGTTAATAAAATCTTATGGGTATTTTCGAAGCTCAAACCAGGAGTATTTTTAATTTTCCAGAGCAAATCACCTTCTGTAATTGTACCCACATATTTCCCTTCTTCATCTATAAGGGGAATAGCCGAATATCTATGATACTCCATTTTCTCTAAAGCCTGGCGCATGGTGGCACGGTGGGATAAAACAACAACGTCCTGTTTAGGAGTAAGAAAAAAAGGAATATTCAACTAATACACTCCTTCCGCTCTTAAATAGATAAGACCCTTCTAGTTTTTTATTTTACCATAAGTTCACTAAGTAAAAACAAAAGGCTGGCTCTGGGCCAACCCGAAAATTTTACTAACCCCCGAGGGTAATATCCTGTTCTTCATACCAGTGGAGAGCCTGGTACAAATGCTCCGGCAGAAAATCCGGCCACAAATCTTCCAGGACATAAAAATCTGCATAGATTGTCTGCACCGGTAAAAAGCCGCTCAGTCTTCTTCTTCCTCCCCAGCGGATAATTAAATCGATACGGGAGATATCAGCAGAGGCAATATTTTCCGTCAGGCTCCCCTTATTAAATTTTCTTTCCAATCTCATTTGTTTTAAAGCCGTACCTAAATCCCATTGCCATCCATAGTTGACCAGGAAATTGATCTTCATCAGACCCTTGCCAAAAACTACCCGTTTTTGGGTAAATGGCAGCAATTCCCGGGGAAAGAGGGGAGATTCAGTATTACCTACCACCAACAAGGCAGCATCACCCTCGGTCAATTTCATGACAGCATCCACACAGGCCTTCTGAAAGGCGCGGCATTGTTCAGAAGGCCGCTTGGTATTATCCTGGGTAAAGCCATAGAAAGTCATCTCTTCTATCCCCAGTTCCAGGCATTGCCTGTATAAGGCAAAACCGGGATCTATACCATAATGGTAGCCTGCTTCTTTGGGTAACCCCCGCTGCTGTGCCCATCTCCTGTTGCCATCGGGTATCACTCCGATATGACGGGGCAGTCTTTTGAAATTACGTTGCACCAAAGTCATGCTTTCCATAATTTACCTCAACTTATGATATATTTATTACAATAATTTCCATAAAACTGGTACATTATTCATAAACTAGCGAGCGTAAATCATGTAACTCTACAAACTAAAGTTGATATAATGATAAAGAAAATGGTACACTATGTAAGAAATTTATCTTAAAAACGGGAGCAGAACCATGCAGAAAAAAATTACTGACTTTACTCAAGGTAGTATTCCCCGTCATTTAATCATGTTTTCCATCCCCATGTTTTTAGGGAATCTCCTGCAAGCCCTTTACAATACCGTAGACAGTATTTGGGTGGGAAGGTTTCTGGGGCACCAGGCCCTGGCCGCTGTCTCCGTAGGGTTTCCCGTCATCTTTGCCCTGGTGGCACTGATTATGGGAGCTGCTATGGCTATGACCACTTTGGTTTCCCAGTATTACGGCGCCAAAAGACAGGACATGGTGGTGAAAACCGTCGGCAACTCCCTGATTACTTTGACCGTGCTGGGACTTATTGTATCCATCATTGGTGTAGTATACCGGGAGGATTTGCTTTCACTTATCAATACCCCCCCTGACATCATGGAACAGGCTTCAGGATATCTGGGTGTGTTTCTGAGCGGCCTCGTGGGTATGTTCTGGTATAACGGGATTAGTGCTATTCTACGGGGTTTAGGGGATTCTCAAACTCCTTTGAAATTTTTGGCTTATGCCACTGTCATTAATATCATTCTCGACCCCCTCCTCATTTTTGGCTGGGGTCCCCTCCCTACCCTGGGTGTAAAAGGAGCCGCCCTGGCCACTGTCATTGCCCAGGGATTATCCTCACTGCTGGCCCTGAGATATCTTTTTAAAAGCTCAGGTCTTTTGACCCTGAACAAAGATTTCTGGGCCCTGGATTGGTCCCTTATTGGTTTAATCTTTAAAATCGGGTTGCCGGCAGGACTTCAGCATACCCTTGTTTCCTTAAGTTCCCTGGCGATAGGTGCCATGGTTAACCGTTTTGGCAGCACAGTGGTGGCTGGCTTTGGGGCTGCCGCCCGTATCGAACAGTTTGCGTTCATGCCTGCGATGAGTATCAGTTTGGCCGTCTCGGCTTTAGTGGGGCAAAACCTGGGTGCGCAAAAAGAGGACAGGGTTAAGGATTCGGTAAGATGGAGCGCCATCCTGGCTATTGCCATTAACTTTGTGGTCTCCTTAGCTATTCTTTTTGTTCCCACCTTACTCTTAGTGCCTTTTACCAAAAACCCAGGGGTCATCCAAGCCGGAGCCCAGTACCTGCGGTACCTGGGATATGCCTATATACCCTTCGCCCTGATGTTTATTCTGGGAGGTGTCTTAAGGGGGGCAGGGGATACCGTCACCGCCATGCTGCTGACCCTCATCTCCCTTTGGGTGATCAGAGTTCCCCTGGCTCTTTATCTGTCACTGGATCCCCGCCTGGGTGTGAATGGAATCTGGCTGGCCATCATCATCAGTATTTATTTGGGGCTCATCATCAATTACCTGTACTACCGTACAGGCAGGTGGAAAAATTTTGCTGTGGTCAAAAGACCTTCTTTCCAGCAGGAACTAAGTGCTGAACCTGCCACAGAAAACTAATTTTGCCTTTATATTGCAGCTTCCTTATGGTAAAATTTTGTAGTATTTTATCATCATGGGGTGAAAACATGAGAAGAATTGTTAGTTGCCTCCTTGTTGTTCTCTTATTATTATCCATCATTGGCTGTAATAAGACAGGTAATAACGAAAAGGTTACCCTTAAGTTAGGCATGCTGAGCATCGAAGATAACCTTCCCTTCTTTGTAGCAGAAAAAGAGGGTTTATTTGCCGGACACGGCGTGCAGGTGCAATTAGTCCCCTTCAACAGTGCCAGGGATAGAGATATTGCTCTGGAGGCTGGAGAAGTACAAGGTGAATTGGCTGACCTCCTGGCGGCAGCTCTCTTGAAAAAAGGCGGAACTCCCGTTAAAGTTGTGTCCCTGGGCTTAGGAGCCACGCCCCAGGAAGGCCGTTTTGCCATTCTCTCCGCTCCCAACAGCGGCATTACAACGCCCCAGCAATTAAAAGGGGTGCCTGTTGCCATTTCTCAAAACACCATTATCCATTACCTGGCTGAAGAAATGTTAAAAGAAGCAGGTATTACACCCAGTGAATTAAGCTTTCAAAGTATTCCCGACCTAAAAATCAGGCTGGATTCTCTTTTGAGCGGCAAAGATGTAAAAGCTGCCCTCTTACCAGATCCGCTGGCTACCCTGGCGGAAAAATCTGGTGCTATTGTGGTCATTGATGATACTAAGCTAAAAAATAACCTCTCGCAAACAGTTATTCTTTTCCGGGAAGATACTTTAAAGCAATATCCTGAATCCGTAAAAAAAATCCTCAAAGCTTATGAGGAGGCGGCAGAAAAATTGAATAGGTCACCGGAAAATTATAAAGAACTGATTATCGAGAAAGCACGTATTCCTAAACCATTGGAAAATTCCTATACCATCCCCCAATATTCCCCCCTTGTTTTACCCACCCCGGCTATGGTGGAACGGGTGATGACCTGGATGCAGAACAAAGGATTAATTGACAAAGCCTACAGTTATGAGGAGATTGTGGCTCCCGGTTACCTGCAAAAATAACCGGGGCTGCGCCCCTCGACTTCCGATATCCGACATCCGACATAGCGAGACCTGTACTTATGGTGCTTCAAAATACCTGTTAACACCCATGGGACATCTCAGTGTCCCTTTTTGTTTTGCCAGCACAGGTATTTATAAAATATGATACAATTTTAAGGTAATCAAAATAACCAATCTCATTTTCCCATATAGGGGGTAAAAGCTTGCTGTCATTAGAGAACGTATCTCTCTCCTATCAACCGCATAATGGATTGGAAATAAAGGCACTGCAGAATATCAACCTGTCTTTTGCTCCCGGGGAACGCTGGGCTGTGATTGGTCCCTCCGGCTGCGGGAAGAGTTCTCTCCTCCTGCTCCTGGCAGGACTCTTATCCCCCACCTCGGGAGAAATCAGGTTAAATAATAAGCCCTTCCAAAAACCACAGCCTGAAGTGGCCCTCATCTTACAAGACCACGGGCTCTTCCCCTGGAAAACGGTCCTGGAAAACGCCATGCTGGGGCTTGTCTTACAAAAAGTGCCCAAACTTGCTGCCAGGGAAAAAGCATCAGGTATCCTTACCTCTTTAGGCATCGGAGAACAAAAAGACAAGTATCCCACCCAGTTATCGGGCGGTCAAAGACAGCGTGTAGCCATCGCCAGAGCCCTGGCCCTGGAGCCAAAATATCTTTTAATGGATGAACCTTTTTCCGCCCTGGATGCCCTGACACGGGAGCAGTTGCAGGCCATGGTCCTTGAGTTATGGAAGTCTCTTGGGTTTACCATGATTTTAGTGACCCACAGCATCGAGGAGGCCGTCTTCTTAGGGGGTAAAATTGCCATCTTCTCCCCTGCTCCGGGAAAAATCATAAAAATCCTTGATAATACTACTTCAGAGGAACCCCTGTCCCGTAATTCCCCCGAATTTTACCGGCAGTGCGCCCGGGTCCGCTCCTTTCTGGAAAGGGGGATCCAACCAGAATCATGCTAAAAGAAATACGCGATTATCTGTTAGCTCTTATCTTTATATTTGGCAGCTGGCACATTGGTTCTTCAATCGTGGCCAAGCCTTTTCTGCCTCCTCCTCTGGCTGTAATCCGGGAGTTTTTCTTTCTTTTCTTAAAAGGCCTCCTTCTTCCCCATTTTGTAATTAGTTCTTACCGGGTCTTTTTAAGTCTCGCCATTTCTTTTGTCCTTGCTGTTCCCCTGGGCCTGGTCATGGGCAGAACCCCTGCTCTTGACAGAATAGCCGCCCCTGTCATCTACGTTTTATATCCCTTGCCCAAAAGCGTTTTTTTACCCATTATCGTCGTATTGCTGGGCCTGGGTAACTGGCCCAAAATCGTCCTGATTTGTTTGATTGTCTTTTTTCAAATTGTTGTTACCGCCCGTGATGCTGCCAGAAACATTCCCCTGCAAAGCCTGCTTTCCTTAAAATCTCTCCATGCCACCACCTGGCAGACCTACCGTCATCTGGTTTTGCCCTACTGTCTGCCCAAAATTTTGACCTCACTGCGGGTAAGCCTGGGTACGGCCATTGCCGTGCTTTTCCTGGCTGAAACCTTTGCCTCCACCGATGGACTGGGCTATTTTATCCTGGACACCATGGAAAGAAAAGAATACCCCGCAATGTATGCAGGAATCCTGGCCATGGGCTTACTGGGGGTCATTGCCTACGCTCTGGTGGACTTAATGGAAAACCATATATGCAAATGGACTAAATACTAAAAAACTCCCTTTCCTTTACCCCCTTACGGGTTGCCAAAACAGTTAATAATTTAAATTTCTCTATCATGGTATAAAACGGATCATGATATCGACAACTTCCGGCCTGTTGCCTACCCGGATAGGAGGCCCCCAGGTGCCGAATCCCGAGGAAACAATCACCTGCAGTGCTCCTTTACGAAGATAACCCCAATCCTTTTCGAAAATCCGGGAGGTAATAAACTGGTTGGGAAACAGCTGTCCCCGATGGGTGTGGCCTGATAACTGAAGGTCCACCCCTTCTTTTCTCGCTTCTTCCAATTCCACAGGCTGATGATTCAGCAAAATAACAGGCAGGGAACAGTCTATGCCTGTCATCACCTCGGCAAGAGTCTTACGTTTCTCACCGCTAAAACGTTCACTGGACCGCTCGTCCCGGCCCACCACATAAAAACTGTCTTCTACCTTTATATAATTATCCCGGAGGACCTGGATTCCCGACTCCTCCAGATAGTGTATGGCCTCTTCCACTTTGCGGCCAATATACTCATGGTTTCCCAAAGCCGCAAATTTACCGTATTTGGGGTTGAGCCTGCGAAAAGTAGCCATCATATTCTGTTCTACAAAAGGCCCTACATTCTCATCAATCACATCACCCGGAAGCAAAATCAGGTCAGGATCAAGAGCATTCACCGTTTCCACCATCTTTTCCAACCGCCTGTTGTCCATAATTTTACCCAAATGAAGGTCGGAAACCATGACTACATGAAGCCTGTCCAGCTGCCCGGCCTTCTTGGGGATCGTAATATCATAATGCACTACCTGGGGATTCCGGGCATTCCATAAGCCATAGCCCAGGATAACTATCACCAAAAGCAGGACAGCCAGGCCAACTGCCGGGGGGAATCCCTTGGCACCACCAGGCCATAGTTTTAATATGTTCATCAAAGCCCTTATTAAATCTATGACTACCAAAATCTGAAGAAAATAAAACATAGCCCCCAGCCAGTAAGACCCCACCAGGGATAACAGTGTACTTACGCCGGCAGGGAGATATTTTTCCCCCATTCTTCCCATAAGATAAGACAGGGCTATGGACCAAAAAATTAGCCAGTAAAGCCAATGATTTAAAGGGACATAAAAACTAAGGGTTTGCCAGAGACGCTGGCCGATGTAATAATTGAGCAGACCATAGACCAAGAGAATGATACTGAGAGCAAAAAGAAACTGCCTCACAAAATACTCCTTTCTCTCCTTGCGTGTTATTCCTTTATAATATTTTAGCAAAAATTGCCTAGCAGTTCCCAAAGGAAAGATAATACTAATGGAACTTTTCTCCGTCTATTTCGTCTAAACTAAGAAAGCATCACCAACCTTTCATTTTAAACGTTAACCGCTACCCGTTACCCGATCCCCGCTACCTGTTGAATGTTAACCGTAAACCGAATTTCGATTGGACGACTTCCGACCACCGATTACCGACATCGGATATCGGAAAGCGGATATCGGAAGTCGTAAAAAGAAATACATGCAGGAGGTACATCGATGAAAAAAAGACTTCTCACCTGTCTCTTACTATTTGTCTTCATCATCGGCACCTTATTACCCCTGCCGGCCAAAGGTAGCGACCCTGCATCCAATGGGTTTACCTTTATACATATTACCGATACCCATATAGGTTCCGCCGCAGGCAACAAAAACACCCCCAGAGTGCTGCAAGAACTTCTGAAAAATTACCGGCACGCCGCTTTCCTGGTAAACGGGGGTGATCTCACCGAACTGGGAACCCCTCAGGAATATGCTTATTACAAAGAATTAATGGCCCCTTTGCAGATGCCCCTTTACCATACTCCCGGCAACCACGAAAGCCGCTGGATAGATGCCGGGAAGAGCTATTTTAAAAAGTATTTCGGTATGGCTTATCATTCCTGGAATTATCAAGGCATTCATTTTGTGGCCCTGGATTCCTCCATGGCCAACGGCCAGCATGGTCATTTTGAGAAACAAATGCTGGAGTGGCTGAAGGGAGACCTGGCTAAAACAGGTAAAACCACACCTGTCATCATCTTTACCCATCACCCTGTTTTTTACGACGAGGTCCATCCCGACAGCAAATTTATGGATAATGAATGGGATCTCTGGACAATTATTAAGGATTACAACGTCCCGGCCATCTTTACGGGTCATGGGCATAGAAGCGAAATCTGGCATGTTAACGGTACTACTGTCTTTATGAGCGCCGCCGCCATGGATGCCGGTTTTAGCATTGTGGAAATGAACAAAACCAAGGGGGAACTCACCGTCTACCGGGGAGTAGCCAACGAGCAGCCTATTAAAGAACTGCTGGCCCGGGTTCCTCTCACAAAACCCTCCCCTATTCCTTCCCTGAAAGTTCTGTCTCCTACCTGGAACCAAAGCCAAAAGGGCAACTTTCTTTTAAAAGTAGCCTTAGAAAACTGGCAAAGTTCTATTCCTCCCAAGGTGGAATACCGCCTGGAGGATAATCGCTGGAAACCCTTAGATATAGTAGGCACCACCTATCAAAAAGAGATTGATTTAACAGAGGTGGACGACGGCATCAGGGCCATTTGGGTGCGGTCCACTGCTGATGACGGCCAAATATATTTCTCCCGGATTCAGTTCAAAGTGCAAAAAGGCACCGGTCCCCAGATTCTTTGGGAGTTTAACGCCGGCGGCGGTATCCAGCATGCTCCGGCCTTAGGAAGCAAGTACTTATATTTCGGGGACAACAGTGGTAAGTTGTATGCCCTGGACCAAAAGACAGGCCGTAAGGTCTGGGAGTTTAAAACGGGAGGTTCCATCATCGGTTCCCCCTCCTATGCCAATGGTATGGTTTATACAGGTTCTGCCGATGGTAAGGTCTACGCCGTCAAAGCCATTGATGGCAAAAAAGTCTGGGAATACAAGACAGGAGGGGCCGTCATCGCCCCGCCCTTAACAGCAAACGGCAGAGTTTATGTAGGTTCCAGCGACAACCATATGTACGCCTTGGAGCAAAAGACAGGAACAGAGTTATGGCGCTTTGCCACAGGGAATACCATCGCAAGTAAAGCCACTTTGGCTGAGGATACTGTTTTCTTCGGGAGCTGGGACCGCAATTTCTATGCTGTGGATGCAGCTACGGGCCAAGAAAAGTGGAAAAAAGAGTTAGGCTCGCAAACTTATTATGCACCGGCATCCAGTACACCCCTCTACCTTAACGGGAAAATCTATATCAGTACCCCCGGCGCTTACGTCTATGCTTTTAAAGCTCAAACAGGAGAAGTCGTGTGGGAGATCAAGGAATCTTCCGGCCTCTCTACACCCATCCTCTTCAACGACGCCCTGTTATACGGCACTCTTGGCGGTCTTGTTTATGCCCTGGACCCGGAAACGGGGGAGCGGGTATGGCAGGCGGAAAGCGGTTTGGCAAGCTACTCTCCCTCCCCAGTGGTCCAGGCGGGAGATGTGATCCTCCCGGGTATCATCGGTAAAGTCAGCGCCTTAAATACAGGGAATACCCCCCAGAACTGGAGCATCAAACTTGGTGAAGCCTATCTCTTCTCTAACGGTGCAGTAAAGGACAACCTGTTATTTATCGGCTCCCTGGAAGGAAAACTTTACTGTCTTTTAACTCAGCCCAGTGCTAAGGCGAAACCCTTCCCCCTCTTGACTGCCTTCACCGATACGGGAAGCCACTGGGCGAGAAGGGACCTAAACAAGTTACACAAACTGGCCCTGATCCGGGGATATGAGGATGGTTCTTTCAGGCCCGATGAACAGGTAAGCCGGGCCCAAATGGCCTCTATTCTAAGCCGTTACTTACAATACGAACAACCTTCCCCCGGCTATAAAACCACCTTTAGCGATATCAGCAAGCACTGGGCAGCTGGCTCCATCGCGGCCATGCAGGAAAAGGGTATTGCCGGCGGCTATAAAGATGCCAGGGGTAACATGCTTTTTAAACCTGATCATAAAATAAAACGCGGTGAAGCCATGGTCATGCTGGCCAGGGCCCTCAACCTCACCAAGCCTTCTGCCGGTTTTGTTTCCAAATTTAATGATATCAGCAGCTACTGGGCCAAGGATGCCGTCATGGCCCTGGAAGAAAAGGGCCTCATTGGCGGCTATACGGAAAACGGCAAAGTCCTCTTTAAACCCGAGAAGGACATCAGCCGGGCCGAAATCGGGGTACTCTTCGTTCGTATCGTGGAAAGTAATATTAAGCAGTAAAAACTTGAAAAGGCCTGAGGTTTTCACACCTCGGGCCTTTTTTCATTGTATAGGAAATCATGTTTTCTAATCTTTTTTCTCAATCCTGACGGCACAGACTTTGAACTCCGGTATCTTGCAAATTTTATCCAGGGCTCTGTTCGTCAGGACATTGGCTGCCCCTTCCGCATAATGGAAGGGCATAAAGACCACATGCTCTTTGACTTTTGCCACTACTTTAGCTTTTGTGATAATTGAACCCCGCCGGGATACGACTTTTACCACCTCTCCATCCTTAATGCCTAGTTGATGGGCCGTAACGGGGTTTATTTCAATATAGCTCTCTGGGGCCATTTCATTTAATCCCGTCACCCTGCCCGTCATCGTCCTGGTGTGATACTGGTAAAGGATGCGGCCCGTAGTCAAAAGATAAGGATATTCTCCATCATTTTCCTCCGCCGGTCCCTGGTAGAGGATAGGCATAAAGAGCCCTTTCCCTCTGGTAAACCGGCCTTGATGGAGAAACCTGGTGCCCGGATGGTCTTTTGAGGGACAGGGCCACTGGAGACCCTGCCCTTCGATGCGGTAATAATTGATGCCGCCATACTGGGGTGTAACCTTAGTAATCTCCTCCATGATTTCATAAGGATGCTGGTATTGCACCTCGTATCCCAGCCTGTTCATCAATTCCACGATAATGACCCAATCCGCTTTGGCTTCCCCTACAGGCTCCACAGCCTTTCTCACCCTTTGCACTCTTCGCTCCGTATTGGTAAAAGTCCCGTCTTTTTCAAAGGCGGAAGCGGCCGGTAACACCACATGGGCCAATTCCGCCGTTTCCGTGAGAAAGATGTCCTGAACCACCAGGAAATCCACACTGGAAAGGGCTTCTTTCACATGGTTAAGATCAGGATCGGAAACCATGGGGTTTTCGCCCATAATATAGAGGAATTTGATTTTACCGGCCCCGGCAGCATCAAGGATTTCCGGCAGTGTTAATCCTGGCTTGTCTGAAAGTGTAACTCCCCAGGCTTTCTCAAACTTTTCTACTATTTCCGGCAGATCTACTCGCTGGTAGCCAGGAAAAACATTGGGCAAAGCTCCCATATCACAGGCTCCCTGGACATTGTTTTGGCCACGAAGGGGGTTAACGCCCGCACCTTCCTTACCAAGGTGACCGCATAACAAGGCCAGGTTGGAGATGGCCATGACATGCTGGGTTCCCGTGCTGTGCTGGGTAATACCCATGGCATAATAAATACTGGCTCTGGCAGCCGTTGCGTACAGCCTGGCGGCTTTGCGGATCAAACTTGCCTCCACCCCACATATTTCGGCCGCTTTTTCCGGGGTAAAACCGACCAGGGCTTTTTTCAGCTCACTAAAATTCTCCGTCCGTTCATCAATATAAGCCTGATCCTGCAGGCCTTCTTCCAGGATTGCCTGTATCATCCCATTTATTAAGGCCACATTTGTACCGGGTTTTATCTGCAAAAATATCTCCGCATCCCTGGCTAAGTCTATTTCCCGGGGTTCTGCCACAATCAGTTTAGCCCCATATTGCCGGATAGCCTGCCTGATCTTGGAGCCAATGACCGGGTGGGTTTCCGTTGTATTGGATCCGGTCACAAAGATCACATCAGCAGCTGTGACTTCTTCAATACTGTTGGTCATGGCACCGCTTCCCAGGGTAGCGGCCAGGCCGGCTACGGTAGAGGCATGACACAGCCGGGCACAATGGTCGATGTTATTTGTTCCTATGACAGCTCGGAATAATTTTTGCATTAAATAATTTTCTTCATTGGTACACCTGGCTGAAGAAAGCCCGGCCAGAGCATCACTGCCATACTGTTCTTTAATTTCCTTGATTCTAGAGACAATAAGTTCATAGGCCTCTTCCCAGGTGGCTTCCGTCAGCTTTCCCCCTTTCCTGATTAAAGGTTTTTTCAACCTGTCGGGATGGTGAACATACGAAAAACCGAACCTGCCTTTAACACATAAGAGTCCTTCATTGGGGGGTTCATGAACTGGCAGGACCTCCACAATCCTGTTGTTTTTTACACGAAGTTCCATTTGGCAGCCCACACCGCAGTAAGGGCAGGTGGTCTTTACTCCTACAGTTTCACCGTAGCTGAATTTTTCCCGCCTCTTGGGCATGAGGGCTCCTACAGGGCAGGCAGCCACACAGTTGCCGCAGGAAACACATAGAGAATCTTTGATTTTCTTTCCAAAAGGAGGCGTAATATGGGTAGTAAAACCTCTGTCGGCCACACTTAAAGCATCGGTGCACTGAAGCTGGGAGCAAACCAGAACACATTTACGGCAAAGTATGCACTTATTAAGGTCCACATAATAAAAGGGGTTGGAATCATCTATTTCATACCTGATTTTTTCCCCATGGTAACCAGCATGGTTAACATTATATTTACTGCATAAAGCCTGAAGAAGACACCTGCCTGCTTTCTCACAGACCAGGCAGTCGCCTTCATGGGTAGAAAGAAGAAGTCTAAGGATTTCTCTTCTGGCTTCTACTACTGCGGCACTTTCCGTCCATACTTTCATTCCTTCGGCCACAGGGGTAGAACAACTTGTCTGCAGGCTCCTGGCTCCTTCTACTTCTACGACGCACATGCGGCAGGAGCCATGGGGCTTAAGGCGCGGGTCGTAACAAAGGGTAGGGATTTCAATGCCTATGCTCCTGGCAGCTTCTAAGATCGTTAATCCTTCCCGGACCTGTGCAGTTTGCCCGTTGATTGTTAAAGTAACCATCAGTTTCCCCCTCAGCGCAGTGATGATAGTATGATAATTAAGAATGAAAATTATATAAATTATAAACAGTATAGCAGACAACCACCTAACATTCAAATATTGACTTCCCATGTTTAAAACTGTTCACGCCAACAAAAAATGTATTTATATTTAATTTGTGGACAAACCTGAGCCTTTAATAGACCCCAATTCTTGTTTAACGGTGGTGAAAAGTTATGTTCAAAAACAGAACCCATGCCGGTACGCTCCTTGTACCTTTACTTCAAGACCTACAGCTTAAAAACCCTCTGGTCATCGCCATTCCCCGGGGCGGTGTGGAAGTAGCCTCCCCTATTGCTCGGGGCATCCAGGCACCCCTTTACGTCATTATTCCCCGTAAAATAGGCGCTCCTTTTAATCCCGAATACGCTGTAGGCGCAGTGGCCCCCGACGGAACAGTATCTTTCGACGAAACTCTCTTAAACTATTGGGGACTTATCCCCCAGGACATGGAAAAAATCATCGACAAAGAAAAACAGGAAATAGCCAGACGCACTGAACTTTATGGTAAGTGGGCCCTTCTTCCTGATTTGAAAAATTACTCAGTAGTTTTGGTAGATGACGGCATTGCCACAGGCTACACCGTTAAGGCTGCACTCTCCTCTTTGAGGAAGCAGACTACGAATTCTATCGTCCTGACCGTCCCTGTTCTGCCTGAAAACCTTATTCCTACTTTTGAGTCCCTGGTTGACAGGCTTATTTATTTATATGCGCCCCTTGATTTTAGGGCCGTGGGCCAATTTTATCAGGATTTTTCGGAAAAAAGCCATGAAGACATCCTTCAAGTTTTAAGTGCCATTTTCAATTGAAATCTTTACGAACTGTAATATAATAGTTTATGGTCCTTAAGCATGTTAGGTTAAGCAAGAAGGAAATATGCTATGTCTAATTGAAATAATACCTGGCCGCAGGCACAGAGCTGAAATTAAAAATGGAGGATGGTTTAATGTTTAGATTCATACTTAATAGGTTAGTGACATCAGTGGTTACCATTTTCCTCATCGTCACCATCACTTTTGTCCTGATGCACGCCATACCCGGAGGCCCCTTTACCAGGGAAAAAGTCCTCCCCGACGAAGTAAGAAAACAGATTGAGGCCAAATATCACCTCAACGACCCTCTCTGGAAACAGTATACAGATTATCTGGTCGGCTTATCCCGAGGTGATTTGGGTCCTTCTTTCAAATATCCCGGTCTTACGGTAAATGACCTTATCAAAAAAGGGTTTCCCATCTCAGCCCAGCTAGGGTTAATCACTCTGGCCATTATGCTCCTAGTGGGTATCCCGGCAGGAATCATTTCCGCCCTTAGACAAAACAAATGGCAGGACCATCTGGCTATGTTTTTGGCTACCATTGGTGTAGCCATTCCCAATTTTGTGGTAGCTACCTTACTCATCTATATTTTCGGTGTCAAACTGGGCTGGCTCCCCACCTCCCGCTGGGTTTCCTGGAAAAGTACCATTATGCCAGCTGTGGCCCTGGCTGGTTATCACACCGCTTACATCGCCCGTTTGACCCGCTCCAGCTTTTTAGAAATCCTGCAACAGGACTATATCCGTACAGCCCGGGTCAAAGGTATGCCCGAACGTATCGTTATTTATAAACATGCCCTCAAGAACGCCCTTATACCCATCATCACTTACCTGGGACCTGTCATTGCTACCTTGCTCACAGGTACCTTCGTCATTGAAAAAATATTCGCTATTCCCGGCCTGGGCCAACACTTTGTCCAGAGTATCGGCAACAGGGATTACACCGTTATCCTGGGTACCACTATTTTTTACGCAACTTTCATGGTATTGATCAACCTGATCATCGACATTATCTACGGCTTTATTGACCCCCGGATCCGGATTGGTAAGTAGGAGGAGAAGAGGATGACAAATTTACAGCTTTCCAACATCAGTCCTGAAAAATTCACCCCCCTGCCCGCAAGGCTCAAAAACAGACACGAAATGGTCAGGCCCACAGTAACCTACTGGCAGGATGCCTGGCGCAGGTTGAAACAAAACAAAATGGCCATGCTGGGGCTGTATATCATTATCCTGATCATCCTGCTGGCTGTCTTTGGCCCCATGTTTTCAAAATATTCTTACTCAGACCAGTTTCTGGATAAACAGGGGTTGACCCCCAACAGTGAATTCTGGTTCGGCACCGATACCCTGGGCCGTGATATGTTTGTCCGGGTTCTCTACGGAGCCAGAATCTCCCTGGCCGTAGGGTTTGTGGCCAGTTTCAGCAACCTTACCCTGGGCGTTTTATACGGTGGCATTTCCGGTTTGATGGGCGGCAAGGTTGATAACATCATGATGCGGATTGTGGATGTTTTCTACTCTGTGCCCCTGGTCTTGTACGTTATCCTTTTAATGGTAGTTGTCGGACCTGGTTTGAAAAGTATTTTTATCGCCCTGGGGGCCGTTTACTGGCTGGAAATGGCCCGGATTGTCAGGGCTCAGGTCTTAAGCCTCAAAGAACAGGAATTTGTGTTAGCGGCCCGCACCCTGGGTGCGAGTAACCTGCGGATTTTGCTCCACCACCTGATTCCCAACTGTATGGGTCCCATTATTATCACCGTAACCAACAACATCCCCCGGGCTATCTTTACGGAAGCTTTCCTGAGTTTCATCGGGCTGGGCGTGTCCGCCCCTGCAGCCAGCTGGGGAATGCTGGCTTCTGACGCTGTACCGGGCATCAGGTCCTATCCCCACGTTCTTTTCTTCCCCGCCCTGGCTATCTCCATCACCATGCTGGCCTTTAACTTTCTGGGGGACGGCCTGAGAGACGCCCTGGATCCGCGTCTGAGAAAATAGGAGGAAGACAATGAAAAACATCTTAGAAGTACACAACCTGAAAGTCTCTTTTTTTACCAACGTGGGTGAAGTTAAAGCCGTGGGCGGTGTCAGCTTCCATGTAGGGGTAGGCGAAGCCATCGGGATTGTGGGTGAATCAGGGAGCGGTAAGAGTGTGACCTCCCTCTCCATCATGAGGTTACTAACCTATCCCGGCCGTATTGTGGGGGGCTCCATTCACTTTGCGGGAAATAACCTGGTAAAGGCTTCAGAAAGGGAAATGCAGAGAATCCGGGGCAACGAAATCAGCATGATTTTCCAGGATCCCATGACTTCTTTAAACCCTGTCTTTACCATCGGAAACCAGATCATGGAGCCTCTCATGCGCCACCAGAAACTGAGTCGCAGCGAAGCCAAAGCCAAAGCCATTGAAATGCTGCGTTTAGTAGGCATCCCCAGTCCCGAAAAAAGGTTGACTCAGTATCCCCACGAGTTTAGCGGCGGCATGAGACAGCGGGCGATGATTGCCATGGCTTTAAGCTGCCAGCCCAAACTGCTCATTGCCGATGAACCCACTACAGCCCTGGATGTTACCATCCAGGCCCAAATTCTGGAACTCATGAAAGAACTGAAGGAAAAAATCAATACCTCCATTATTTTGATTACCCACGATCTGGGCGTAGTGGCCGAAATCTGCAGCAGGATTATCGTCATGTACGCCGGTATCATTGTAGAACAAGGAACCCGGGAGGATATTTTCTATAATCCCCGGCATCCCTATACCTGGGGACTCCTGAAATCCATCCCCCATATCGAGGCAGAGAAAAAGGAACGTCTCATTCCTATTGACGGACAGCCCCCTGACCTGCTGAAGCCCCCCGCAGGCTGTCCTTTTTACCCCCGCTGTGAGCATGCCATGGAAATCTGCGTAGAACAGCGCCCCCCTTATACGGACCTTTCTTTAAACCATAAAGCTGCCTGCTGGCTCCTGCACCCCAATGCGCCTAAGGTGGAAAGGGGGAACTAGCTGTGTCTTTATTACAGGTAAACAGCCTGAAAAAGTATTTCCACATCTCCAGGGGTTTCTTCGGCGGGGAAAAAACTGTGTTGAAAGCGGTGGATGATGTAAGTTTCCATATAAACAGAGGAGAAACTCTGGGCTTAGTGGGTGAAAGCGGCTGCGGCAAGTCCACCATCGGCCGTACCATCATCAAACTGTACGAAGCCACGGCGGGCAGTATTGTTTTTGACGGCCAGGATATCACCCATCTCTCCCAGAGGGAAATGCTCCCCTACCGTAAGAGAATGCAGATGATTTTCCAGGATCCTTATGCTTCCCTGAACTCCCGGATGACTGTGGGCGACATCATTGGTGAACCCCTGGACATCCACAATATCGCCAGAGGACAGGAGCGTAAAGAAATAATCCAGGAACTCCTGCGCAAAGTGGGCCTCAATTCCGAGCATGCCAACAGGTACCCCCACGAATTTAGCGGCGGCCAAAGACAGCGCATTGGCATTGCCCGGGCCCTGGCGGTACAACCGGAATTTATCATCTGTGATGAACCCATTTCTGCCCTGGACGTCTCCATCCAGGCCCAGGTCGTAAACCTGCTGGAGGATTTGCAGAATGACCTGGGGTTAACTTACCTCTTCATTGCCCATGATCTGTCTATGGTGAAACACATCTCCAACCGGGTAGGTGTCATGTATCTGGGCAGGCTGGTAGAACTAACCACAAGTCAAGGGCTGTATAAAAGGCCGTTACATCCCTACACCAAGGCTTTATTATCAGCCATACCCGTTCCCGACCCAAAAAGGGCCGACAGCAAAGAGCGGATTATCCTGGAGGGGGACGTACCAAGCCCCATCAACCCGCCCAGCGGCTGCCGTTTCCGGACCAGGTGCCGTTACGTCCAGGCTGTCTGCAGTGAAGCCGTGCCTGAACTCCAGGAAATTGAATCCGGTCACTGGGTGGCTTGTCACTTAGTCCATAAAATTAATTAAGGTTATAGGGGGGCGAAAAGAGAAGAATAGTGATGTTTGGCGAAGAGAATAGAGCATTAAGAAATCCAAATTATGGGAGGTTGAAGTGATGAAGAAAAAACTGTTAGTTTTTATGCTGGTTCTTTCACTCCTGGTCACTTTGGTAACGGGCTGTGGCGGCGACAAGAAGCCCCAGGCCGAAGCGCCCAAAGAGCCGCCCAACCCCCAGGTGCAAGGTAAATTCATAAGACATAACCATGGACAGGAACCTGAAACCATTGACCCCACATTAAACACAACTGTTGACGGCGGTACTGTTATTCTCGCCGCCTTTGAAGGTTTGACCAAGCTGGACCTCAACGACAACCCCATCCCCGGTGTGGCTGAGAAATGGGATATCTCTCCCGATAAGACCAAGTATACCTTCTATTTAAGAAAAGACGCCAAATGGTCCGACGGAAAACCCGTTACCGCCAAAGACTTTTACTACTCCTGGAAGAGAGTTTTAGACCCCAAAACAGCCGCCGAGTACTCCTACATGCTCTTCTACATAAAGAATGCCGAAGAATTTTATACCGACCAGAAAGGTAAACTCAAGTTCGAGGATGTAGGTATCAAAGTCGTGGATGACTACACCCTGGAAGTTCAATTAAAAGCTCCCACGCCCTTCTGGTTGAAAATTACTGCCTTCCCCACGCTAATGCCTTTAAGAGAAGACATTGTCAGCAAAAACCCCGAAAAATGGACAATGTCTCCTGATACTTATATCGGCAACGGCCCCTTCAAGCTGGTAGAATGGAAAACCAAGGACATGATGAAGTTCGTCAAGAACGAACATTACTGGAACAAAGATGCCATCAAAATTGACGGTGTGATTAAAACCTTCATTGCCGAAGCCAGCACCATGCTTGCCGGCTTTGAAGCAGGTGAACTGGATGTGATCGATGAAGTACCCCTCGATGAAATCCCCAGGCTCCAGAAGGAATCCAAGGAATTCCATATTCTTCCCCAGATTGGAACCTACTACTACTGCTTCAATGTGAAGAAGACGCCCTTTAACAATGTAAAAGTGCGAAAGGCCTTCGCCCTGGCGCTTGATAAAGAAGATATCGTCTATAAGGTGAGAAAATCGGGTACCCCGGCTACCGCTTTTGTTCCTCCCGGGGTGCCTGATGCCGAACCTGGCAGTGACTTCCGTAAAATAGGCGGTCCTTTCTTCCCCACCAAGGCCCAGCCCGAAGAAGCTAAGAAACTCCTGGCCGAAGCCGGCTATCCCGAAGGTAAAGGCTTACCGCCCATCACTCTAATCTATAACACCAGCGAACAACATAAGAAGATTGCCGAAGCAGCCCTGGAGATGTGGAAGAAGAACCTGGGGGTTACCAACATTACTGTCTCTAATCAGGATGGGGCTGTCTATCTTAACACTATGCAGAAAGGTGACTTCCAGATTGGCAGACATGGCTGGTTTAGTGACTACAACGATCCTATGTCCTTTATTGACCTTTTCACCACAGGTAATGGTAACAATACTGCTCAGTGGAGTAATAAGGAATTTGATAAGATTATCCAGAAAGCAAGGTTAGCCGCTAATGAAAAAGAGCGGATGGAACTTCTCCATAAAGCCGAGAAGCTCATGATGGATGACGTAATCATGATTCCTCTCTTCCACTACACCGAAAACACCATGATCAAGTCCTACATTAAAGGCTTACATAAGTCTCCCCTCGGTTTCACCTTCTTTGATAAGGCAGAGATTGTAAAGTAGATAAACAATAAGCCAACCCCCCTGGCACCATTTGGCCGGGGGGTTTTAACTTTTTTCATATTTACATATTTGCCTTCCTTGCTATCCCGCCACTGGAAGAATTATAATAAAGTAAATGTGTTTCATTTGTTTGCCAGGGGGATTTTTATGAGCAATAAAGATACGAAAACTGCCGAGAGACTCAAAGCCATGGCTGAACCCACACGTTTAAAAATCCTGAAAATGTTATCCCAGGAAGAGATGTGTGTCTGTGAAATCATTGAAGGTCTCCATCTCAGCCAGCCTGCTGTGTCCCATCATTTAAAAATTCTCCGCCAGGCAGAACTGATTAGTGACCGTAAGGAAGGAAAATGGATATTTTACTCCCTGAACCGGGAAGAATGTCATAACCTGCTGGAGGATTTGCGGCATGATTATCTCCGGGACAACCCTGCCAAAGAAAAACATGCTCCCAGCATTTGCTGCAACATCGATACTTCCACTCTGGAGGAACTCTAGACATATGTTTAACCCCTGACAAATTTGTCAGGGGTTTCTGGCCATAAGGTAAAAGGCAGGCAAAACAATTACCTGCCATGTTCATTAACCACCTACATTATTATACATTATTATATGAAGGCGACATATACAACCAACCTTTTAACTTACCGTAATCGCTCATTTTCTTGAAGATTTCAATTCCTCTTTGCTCCATCTTATGAATAAATCTCTTAAAGAGGGATACTGCATAGCCAGCATTGTCCTTGTCTGCTGAATAACGAAGTTCTGAATCCCAGAAATAAACCATGCGGAAAATTAGTTCATCACGGAGTATTTCTGTATTTCATATATACTTCAAAAAAAAGGCCCGTGTTCCGGTGCCTGTTTCTATTTAAAATGCAGCATCTTCAACAAGCGGTCTAATTTTTTGCTTCGTGTTTCCTTTCCCTTCGTAATTCGATACTTAAAACCGTTTAAGTCATCTTCCGGGGAGATATTTACCCGTTTGATAGCCGTTAGAGTGTCTCCATACCGGTTCAGGCCGTTCTTCACCGTGAGCTGCACCTTATAGCCGGCTTCCCTGGCCAGTGTTTGCACCTCATGGTTATATGCACCATAAGGATAGGCCAAAGCGAAGACTTCCGTACCCAGCCGCTCTTCCAAAAGGTCCTTGGCTTTCTTTAAATCAGCCAGCACCCGTTCCCGGTACTCGCTCTTTGTCTCCCGGCGGCTCTCCGCCGGTTTAGACAGGGGGGAGATGAGAGCAGGTTTGGTAGTTTTATTTTTTTGATCTACACTAGCGTAATAATGTTGGTTAAAGGTATGGGATTGAAAATCAATGAGACCGCTGGCCTTCATTTCTTCAATCTGCTTCCAGGTCAAATAGGTGGTAATCTCAGGATTAAAAGGCGCCGGATACTCTTCCTTAATATAGCTGACAATTAAATTGATAGTGGCCTTGATCCTGTACTTTTTGAGAATGGGAAAGGCATAGACATAATTGCTTTCATAACCGTCATCCATGGTAATGACCAGGGTTTTGGGGGGCAGGGCCAGTCCCTTCTCCATAGCTTCCGTTAGTTCCCGTAAAGAAATTACATTATAATGGTTTTCCACCAGATATCTCATCTGTACTTCAAATTGTTCAGGGGTCAGCACTGCATGGTTATATTGAATGTTCAAGCCCGGGGGTGCAAAATGATGATACATTAAAACGGGAACGGCAAAACTCTTGCTTGCCCCTTTTTCTTGTGCGAAGACTCCTGGCCCTGTGACCAGAATTATCCCTATAAAACTTAATACCAAAAGCAGCTGCACAATTTTGGATGCCCTCACATTTTGCTCTCCTTTAGTTCTTAATCTTTCTATTCGTCAGGTTTTACAGCGTTGTTAAAAGGGAATAAAGCCCGGTGAACAGTACCAAGAAAGGCACCCCCCGCTGGAACTGCCGCTGGGGAACAAAAGGAAACAGGTACTGACCAATCCTGCCGCCAAAAAAGGCAAAGGGCAGCAGGGACAGGGCTGTAAGAGCGGTCCAGGGTGTGATGGCTCCCAGAAAAAAAAGCATGGTAAAACTCACGGGATAAATTAAGGTAAAATAAGCAGCCGTGGTGGCACGAAACTGGTCTTTGGGAAGACCATGGTTAGTAAGGAAAAGAATAATAGGCGGGCCGGGCATACCTATGCACCCGGTAAGAAAACCCGAGGCACTGCCAACCATTCTTTCAATCCAGCGGGTACTATTTTCACCGCCCAGGCGTATTCCACCCACCAGGATAAGACTTAATAAAATGGTGACAATACTGATAAAAATCTTGAGCACACGGGTGTCGCTATGAAAAAAGATATAAATGCCCCAGGGGATACCGAGAACGGCACCATAAAACAAATTTTTTACCACGGGTCGTACCACGGATTTCCGTACTTTTAAGGTTAAAAGGACTAGAGAGAAGAAGGAAACGATCACATTTAAACCTACTGCCGTTTTGGCATCATAGACCATCAATAACATAGGAACAGACAGAAGAGCAAAACCAAAGCCAGTAATAGACTGGAGGGCAGCAGCAAAAAAGACAATGCCCCCGGCTGCCAGCCAGGCGAGAAAACCAGTCATAGCATCAGCCTCCAGTAATGATATCTAAAAAACTCTCAGTGTATTATACCATATGTAAAGATTTCATTGATGACATTCTTATGTTCTTGCTGTCCCTGCAATCTTTTTACCTGTTATTCAATCTTTTCTAGTCCCTTCAACCCATTTTGATAAAATAAAAATACTAAAAATTTTGCTGGTACCTGTTTCGGCGCCCATACTTTTGAACGCATCGACAAATCAGGAATTTTTCATGCTGACTGGAGTAAGTAATTAAATAATACTAATTTGGGCCCCGGGGATTATCCCGGGGCCCAAATACTTGGCAAAATACAAAAATTAGACCAGAGTTATACTGCCATATTACGAAGTTTACGAACCCTGTCTTCAATAGGAGGATGTGTACTAAAAAGGTTAACCAATCTTTGAGCATTCAATGGGTTAACAATAAACAGGTGGCTTGCTGCCGGGCTTACATCTATTGGCGCCATTCTTGAAGCCTGTTGCAGTTTGAGTAAAGCGTTAGCCAATCCGTTACTGTTACCCGCAATTTTTGCTCCTGCACTGTCAGCCAGGTATTCCCGTGAACGAGATACTGCCATCTGTACCAGCATGGCGGCAATGGGACCCAAGATAATTAAAGGTAACGCGGCTAAACCGGAACTCTCTTCCTCATCATTGTTACCACCGCCGAAGAGCAAAGCCCATTGTGCCCAGTTGGCTATGGTCGTAATAACACCGGCCATAACCGCCGCAATAGTGCTTATTAAGACGTCCCGGTTTTTGATGTGGGCCAACTCATGGGCTATAACACCTTCTAGTTCGTCTCGATTGAGTATACTTAGTAACCCCTGGGTAACTGCCACTGCGGAATGTTTAGGATTACGGCCTGTAGCAAATGCATTAGGCTGGTGTGAAGGGATAAGGTATAGCTTAGGCATAGGTAGCCCAGCTCTTGCCGCCAGTATTTCCACCATTGTATATAATTCCGGGTTATCCCGTCTGGATAATGGTTGTGCGCCTGTCATAGAGAGAACAATCTTATCACTGAACCAGTAGCTCCCGCCATTCATAACTATAGCTAAAACTAAAGCCACAATCATCCCTGATTGACCGCCCAAGGTAGCACCTATAAGAACTACCAGAACGGTTAATACACTCATTAGGATTAAAGTTTTCATTTGATTTCCAAAACCACTCACGTTACTTCTCTCCTTCACTGAATATGCGTATTTTCAGCTTACCCGGATTCACATTTTAGACTACATGTTCTCCCAGTAACACCATGAGAGTCTGTATCACCTGAAGTACTTTAGTAACCAATTCCTTGGTTACTAATTCATTTTCATCAGTTGCTTGCCGGGCAGTATACAGTTCAACCATTTTTTTTTGTAGATTATCAAGAAGTTCTTTTATGGAAACGGAAATTTCCATTAAATCGCTGTTTTTATCTTTACATTTGAAAAGCTGACATATCTCATCCAAAGAAAAGTGTTGTTCTTGTAATTGCTTTACAATCTTTATAGTGGCAAGAGAATCCTCTGTGTATAACCGGTGATTGCCAGGTGTTCTTTTAGATTCTAACAAACCAATCTGGGTATAGTAATCTATGGTCCGTGGACTGACTCCAGCTAATTGGGCCAATTCTCCAATTCTCAAATGTTTTATTTCGTTCCCAAGCTGATCCCCCCTCCAAATCCATGGTTTATAATGGTTTATATAAATAAAATATACAGTAGCACGTTGCGTTAGTCAATAATCAAAGTTTTTTACAAAAGTGTCTGTTTTTTACAAAAGTGTCTTGACAGAGATTTTACTTTAATCTACAATACATGTGTGACAAGAAGATATCTGTTGAAGGGGAGTAGCTCTACAACAAAGTCGTCAATTCGAGTGTATAACTCCGGCTTTGTTGGCAACGAAAAGTTGTATGCAAGACCTTTGCCAGTTATGGTAAAGGTCTTTATTTATTTAATCTATTTAATCGACCTTTACCTATTCGGAAGCGGCCAGAGATCATTACAACCAATGCCTAATAAAAAACCTTTAAAATAAATCAGAAACTCTATAACCAATAATTGCTACAATATACATGTGAAGGAGGTAAAATTTATGCAGAAAAAAAAGTGGTATGCTCTGGATATTGCACAAGTTTCCCATGAACTAAAGTCTGACTTAGAGAAGGGACTAGAAAAACAAGAAGTAATCAGCCGTCTTAAAGACCATGGGCCTAATGCTTTGAAGGAACCACCGCCCAGAAGTATTTTTGCGATGTTTATGGACCAGTTGAAAGAAGTATTGGTATTAATTCTGATAGGCGCCGCCGTTATTTCAGGAGCATTAGGTGAATGGGAAGATACTATTGTTATCTTAATCATTGTGGTCTTAAATGCTGCTCTGGGTGTATTTCAGGAGTACAAAGCAGAACAAGCCCTCAAAGCGCTGAAAGCCATGACTAAAGCCTTCGTGAAGGTAAAGCGTGATGGTAAAGTTACGCAGACAGAAATAGAAAACCTGGTTCCCGGGGATGTAATACTTCTGGATGCCGGAGATTCTGTACCTGCCGATGCCAGGCTTATTGAAGCAGCTTCGCTAAGAGTTAACGAAGCGGCCTTAACCGGTGAATCAGTACCTGTTGAAAAGGACCTCAAGATCATTGAAGCAAAAGAGGTTCCGGTAGGAGACCGTAAGAATATGGTCTTTATGGGAACAATGGTTACCGGCGGTCGTGGACAAGCCATGGTAACGGAAACAGGTATGAATACAGAGCTAGGACGAATTGCCCAAATGCTTCAGGAAACACCTCCTGATCCTACGCCTTTACAACAACAACTGGCTAGATTGGGGAAAACCCTGGGAATTGCTGCCGGCGCCATCGTAGCGGTAGTCTTTTTAACAGGTATTCTGCGCGGAGAAAACCTATTAGAAATGTTCATGACAGCAATTGCTTTGGCCGTGGCGGCCATTCCGGAAGGTTTGCCATCGGTTGTTACAATTGTCTTAGCTCTTGGTGTGACTCGAATGAGTCGCAGAAGAGCCATTATAAGAAAACTTCCGGCAGTTGAAACCCTTGGTGTAGCCACTTATATCTGTTCCGACAAAACCGGTACTCTGACTAAAAATGAGATGACCGTAACCGGTCTTTATGTAAATGGCAGTCTTTGGAAGGTTACCGGTACCGGTTACCAGCCGGAGGGTGAGTTTTACAATATACAAGGTGATAAAATAGATCCTTTAGCTGAGAAAAATATAGAATTAATGCTCCTGGGAGGAACCCTCAACAGTGATGCCCGGCTGGAATTAACCAGCAAAGGTTATGAGATCATCGGAGACCCTACTGAAGGAGCCTTGGTTGTAGCCGCAGTTAAAGCCGGACTGGAAAAGGAAGATATAGTAATAAAACATCCCCGGCTCCAGGAGATACCCTTTGATTCAGCCCGTAAGATGATGACCACCTTCCATCAAATGAATGATGGTATTTATTCCTTTACCAAAGGAGCCCCCGATGTGCTGTTAGCCCGCTGTAAGGAGCTGATTACACCACAGGGAACTGTAACGTTAAACAAGGAAATTCATAAAGAGCTTTTAGAGGTCAATTCCAAGCTGGCTTCACAGGGACAGCGGGTGCTGGCCTTGGCTATGCGGAAATGGCCTGAAGTTCCAGCAAATCCAACCTCGGAGACGGCTGAGGCCGACCTTACCTTTGTCGGTTTCTTTGCCATCCAGGATCCACCGCGCCCAGAGGCTAAAGAAGCTGTTGCCGTAAGCCGCAGCGCCGGTATCAGAACAGTGATGATTACAGGCGATCACCAGGATACTGCCGTGGCTATTGCTAAGGAACTGGATATATGGCGGCCTGGTGACGGTATCCTTACCGGGATTCAACTGGAACAAATGAGCCTGGAAGAGTTAAAGAAACACGTAAACAATACCACAGTTTATGCAAGAGTATCACCGGAGCATAAACTTAGAATTGTTGACGCCTTAAAGGCAAACGGTCAAGTAGTGGCTATGACCGGTGACGGTGTTAACGATGCCCCTGCCCTAAAACGGGCTGACATTGGGGCAGCCATGGGTATCACCGGCACTGAAGTGGCTAAGGAAGCCTCCGATATGGTGCTGTTGGATGACAACTTCGCAACCATTGTCAATGCCGTTGAAGAAGGCAGAACCATTTACAATAACATCAGAAAATCCATTCAATACCTGCTCTCCTGTAATACCGGCGAGATCGTGGCCATATTTTCGTCCATTCTTTTAGGCTTGGGCAGTCCCCTCACCCCTATCCAGATTCTATGGCTCAACCTGGTAACCGATGGACCGCCGGCTCTGGCCCTGGGACTGGAACCTCCCGAAAAAGGGGTCATGAAAAAACAGCCCCGCAGTCCAAAAGAGGGGGTTTTTGCCGGGGGAGTGGGTAAGGATATCCTCATTCAAGGCGCCGCTATCGGTCTTCTGTCCCTGGCCAGTTACTGGATTGCTCTAAAATGGGGAAGGACTTTGGAAGAAGCTCATACTATGGCCTTTGTAACCATGGCTTTCTCCCAGATCGTTCATTCCTTTAATGTACGGAGCCTGGAACAGTCCCTCTTTACGATGGGTATAGGTACCAACCGCAGCTTGGTTGCAGCCTTTGTGTTTTCGATGTTAATGCAGTTGGCTGTGGTCTTTGTTCCGTTCCTAAGAGAAATCTTCGAAACAGCCTTACTTCAACCAAGCGATTGGGGCGTTGCATTAGGCTTAAGCCTGATTCCCCTGGTAATTGCAGAAATCGGTAAATTCCTGAAGAGAAACCATTCTACTGTTGGTCGTTTGCATCCATCCAGCCAGTAATATTTAAATTAGGGCATATAAAGTATTTTGGCGAGGAAAATGTCTCCTCGCCTTTTTTACCTTTTTTATCATAACAACCTTCTGCATATTATTAAGCGATGGAAGAACTGGTGGACATTATGCTAATATAAAAAACCTTGACACAAGCAATTTGTGTATATTAATTTATAAGATAAGGAAATACTAATAGAAAAACTGTGAAGGAAGCCAGTAGCCCGTTATGGTGACAACACAGAGAGCAGGCTGGTTGGTGCAAAGCCTGCCGGACATAATGGCGCGAATTACATTCCGGAGTTTCAGCAGGAAAGTGCTGCGGCTGTCACCCGTTATCGTGACTTGAGGCATCTTAAGATGTAAAGTAAGGTGGTACCACGGGGTCTTCTCGTCCTTATAGGATGAAGGCCCCTTTTCTTATGAAGCAGTTAATAAGGAGTGATGCAAAAAATGACCAACGTTTATGACATTCTCAAAGAAAGAGGATACATCGAACAGGTAACCCACGAAGAAGAGATCAGGGAACTCCTGGGAAACGAAAAAGTCACCTTCTATATCGGTTTTGACCCTACGGCTGACAGCCTCCACGTAGGTCATTTCATCCAGGTCATGGTGATGATGCATTTGCAAAAGGCCGGTCACAGACCCATTGCTATCATTGGCGGTGGTACGGCCATGGTGGGCGATCCCTCGGGCAAAACGGATATGCGCAAGATGCTAACGCGGGAACAGATTGAAAAGAACGCCAAATCCTTTAAGAAACAGTTTTCCCGCTTTATCGATTTTAGTCCGGGAAAAGCCCTCATGGTGAATAATGCCGACTGGCTCCTCAATCTCAACTACGTAGAATTCCTGCGGGACATCGGTACACACTTCTCGGTAAACAGAATGTTAACAGCAGAATGCTATAAGAACAGGCTGGAAAAAGGGCTTACTTTCCTGGAATTCAACTACATGCTGATGCAAGCCTACGACTTCCTGGAATTGTACAAAAGATACAACTGCAAGCTGCAGATGGGCGGCAATGACCAGTGGTCCAATATTATTGCCGGAGTTGAATTAATCCGGCGAGCTGAAGGAGGTTCAGCTTATGGTCTCACCTTCAAACTCCTAACCACCAGCGAAGGCAAAAAAATGGGAAAAACAGAAAGCGGTGCTATCTGGCTTGATCCGGCCAAGACTTCACCTTACGACTTCTATCAATACTGGCGCAACGTCGATGACAGGGATGTGAAGAACTGCCTGGCCTTATTGACCTTCTTACCCATGGAAGAAGTAAACAGGCTGGGTTCCCTCCAGGACGCCGAAATTAACCGGGCGAAGGAAATACTGGCTTATGAAGTCACGAAGCTGGTCCATGGTGAAGAAGAAGCGGAAAAAGCCCAAAAGGCCGCCAGGGCCCTCTTCGAGAGGGGCGGTGACTCTGAATCCATACCCGGTACGGAAATCCCTCAAGCCAGGTTTACGGAAGGGATGGATATCCTCACCCTCTTAATGGAAACTGGACTGGCTCCTTCCAAAAGCGAGGGCAGACGTCTCATCCAGCAGGGCGGTTTGACTTTGAACAACAACAAAGTAGATGACTTTAGTCGTGTGGTCACCCTCAGCGACTTTACTGATGGTAAACTGATGTTGAGAAAAGGGAAAAAAGTGTATCACCAGGTTAGATTGTCTTAGTCATTTGAAAGGACACCCGGCTTAGGGTGTCCTTTATTCTATTAGTTTCATCCTTTCCAGGGTGTAACCAAATGGTGTTCGAAACCCAAATGGTCGAGGACCCGCCCTACCAGGTGATCGACAAGATCGTCTATAGTCTGCGGTTTATGATAAAAAGCGGGCATGGGCGGCATAATTACCACACCAAGCCGGGAAAGTTTCAGCATATTTTCCAGATGAATAGAATTTAGCGGAGTTTCCCGGGGAACCAGGATTAGTTTTCTGCTTTCTTTAATAGTCACATCTGCCGCTCTCTGCACCAAATTTTCACCATAACCATGGGCGATTGCCGCTAAAGTCTTCATGCTGCATGGTATTACTACCATTCCCCTGGTAAGAAAAGAACCACTGGCAATAGCCGCTCCCATTTCTTTATTACTATAAAATTTATAAGCTAAGCTTTGAAGATAATCCAGGGTAAAATCTGTTTCAAGCTTTAAATTTTTTATAGCCCAATCGCTTAAAACCAGGTGGGTTTCCACTTTAAGTGTTTTTAATGCTTCTAGCAGACGAATTCCGTAAATAATGCCTGTGGCCCCTGTCATACCCACAACAATTTTCATCATATCACTCCTCAGTTTCCCCTGCGACTTCTGCCCGTTGCCGTTCTTAGAAATGGCACATTTCTTCTTATGGTTCACATAGTTCTTTATTGTGCATAAAATTCCTGCTCTCTTTCTATACAATTACCCTGACTAAACATGGTTTTTTTTAATGAATGCCAGGATCTCATCCAGGCTCTGGTTTACTTTTTCCGTAGTTACAAAGCGGAAAAGGTCACCTTTAAGCTTCAGTCTTTCCGGTACTGTTTGGATGGTAAAATCAGCGGGACTAATTTCTTTTTCTACTTCCTCCCACTCCAGAGGAGTTGAAACTGGAGCCCTGGGCCTGGCCCTTACGGAATAAGGGGCCGGTAAGGTTCTGCCCCGCCATAACTGGAGATAATCAAAATAGAGGTGTTTCCCCCGCTTCTTCACCACCCGTTCCAGGGTAACCTTACGGGGATTTTTTTCTGCTATATACCGGGCAATAAAAGTATTGATCCTCCTGGCCTCTTCATAGGTATATTTAGGTTCGATAGGTATATAAATTTGCAGTCCCGTAGCTCCGGAGGTTTTTACCACACTTAAGAGTCCCAAAGAATTGATGACCTCCTTGGATTTAAGAGCAATTTCCCTGACTAAAGCAAAATTTTCTGTATCCATAGGATCCAGGTCCAGGGCAAGTTCTGTGGGAAAGTCCGGTTTACAATACTGGTCAAAGGGAACGTGTATTTCCAGAGAAGCCAGATTGGCCACCCAGACCAGGGTGGCAGTATCATTTAAGATAATCCAGTTTTTATCACTATAAAAGGCCCGCTCTACCCATTCCGGCGCAAAATCAGGAATTTCTTTCTGATAAAAGGATTTACCATCAATACCGTCAGGAAATCTGATCATGGTTAAGAGCCGGTTTTGGGTATAGGCCAAAAGATAGGGGGAAACACTTATTAGATAATGAATATAATCGAGTTTCGTGAAACCTGACTGGGGCCATAAGATTTTATAGGGATTGGAAATGGTGATCTCCTTATCTTCAATCGTTATTTTTATCCCTTCCATCTCTCTTCCCCCCTGGTACCAATGTAATGTCATACCTGTGCTTAGATCTATTATCCCCCTAAGCCTCCCTGTGGTACACATAAATGTTTTCTTTTTTTCCGAAAACCTTGAGATAACTGGAGGTAAATATGGAGTTACAGCCTATTATTCCCTTTGAACCCATCACAACCGAACACATACCCCGGGGAGAAGAGTGGGTTGCTCAGGTCAAGTGGGACGGCGTCCGTGTTCTCACCTATTATGACGGGCATAAGGTCCGGCTTTTCAACCGGAAACTAAACCAGCGGACCATGCAGTTTCCGGAGTTTATTGATATAAAAGACTATTGTTCCGCCTCATCAGTCATACTGGACGGCGAGATCATCGCCCTTCATCATGGGAAGCCCTCTTTTCATGAGGTTATGAGACGGGATGGGATCAGGAAACCGGAAAATGTGGATAAAGTGCGCAAGCAAACGCCTGTTACCTATATGCTTTTTGACGTTATCTATTATAATGGGCTCTGGGTAAAAGACCAAACATTACGCAAAAGACAGGAGCTTTTGGGGAATATCATAATCCCCCGGGAAAACGTACAGTTAGTGGAAAATTTCCCTGACGGGGAGTCCTTATTTGCTGCTATTAAGGCTGAGGGTATGGAAGGAATCGTCTGCAAGGACCTAAACAGTACATATGTCATTAACGGCAAAGACGCCCGGTGGCAAAAGGTAAAGAATTACAGAGACTTAACAGCTATAGTCGGAGGAGTAACCCTGCGTAACGGAATCGTCAATGCCCTCCTGCTAGGGTTATACGATAAGCAGGGCCAGCTCTGGTACATTGGACATGCCGGGACTGGAAAGTTAACTCATACTGAATGGAGAAACTTAACGGCGATGATAAAACCTTTGGCCGTAAAGCAGAGTCCCTTTATTAATCAACCTCAACGAATGAAAGGGGCTGTCTGGCTTAAACCAAAAATCACAGTGAGAATTAAATTCACTGAATGGACCAAAGACAGGGTCTTAAGACAGCCAAGCATCCAGGCTTTTGTTGCTGTCTCGCCGGAGGAGTGTATGTTTTAGACAAACTACTTCCTTTACTCCCTGCTTTATTATTTGATAATATACCTTATCACCCCAACCGCCAGCAAAACCCAGATAACGATAATCACAGCAGCCCCTACCCAATTCTTAGGTTTTTCACTTAAAGCTTGACCTTTTGCACGGGCTTCAACCATGACTTGATTCGGGATCATTTTTAAAGCCAGGGTAATAAACAAGGGAATGAGAACCAGGTCATCCAAATAACCTAGAACCGGTACAAAATCGGGAATAAAATCAATGGGACTAAAGGCATAACCCACTATCAACATAATAAATATCCTTGCGTACCAGGGAATGCGGGGGTCTTGATAGGCGAAATACAGGGCATAAACCTCTACCTTCAACTTTTTGGCTTTAATCTTCCATTGTTCAATAAAATCAAACATAAACTAACCCTCCCTTTCGGGAAACTAAAGCTATCACTTTGGGATACCGCCAGCAAAGGTCAAAAGCGAAAATGAGCAGCAAAACTTAACCTGCAATCTCTTTTGTCGTAGCCAGGTATGCATGATAGGCTTCCTTGTTGAAACAAACCATAAACACCTTTTCCACTGTGGTATTTTTTCTCAGGAAATCCTTGATTTCTTTTATAGCAATCCTTGCCGCCCGTTCCAGGGGAAAGCCATAGGCTCCCGTACTGATGGATGGAAAAGCGATGGTTTTTATTTTATATTGTTCCGCCAGATGTAAACTGTTGCGATAGCACTGGGCAAGCATTTGGTCTTCCCCGTTATTGCCACCTCGCCAAATGGGACCTACCGTATGAATAACCCACCTGGCAGGGAGATTATATCCCTTAGTAATTTTAGCTTCACCCGTGGCACAACCATTTAGTTTACGGCATTCCTCCAGCAAACCTGGCCCTGCCGCCCGGTGAATGGCTCCATCCACACCGCCACCGCCCAGAAGGGTACTATTAGCCGCATTGACAATGGCCTCTGTTTCGCACCTGGTGATATCTCCTTCTATTATGAATAATCTTTGGTTCATGCTTTCACCCCCTGTTTATAAGTTTTATCTAAATTATTCTTCACCTATTGCCATTACCCTGTTTCTCGAGTTCAAAAAAAAATCGCCCCAGTAAGGGGCGATAGTGAAAGAATTACTACTGGGCAAAAAACAGCTGCTGTCCGTTTATTTTGTAACCGTTGATGATGTCTTTTCCCTCCTGGGAAGTAATAAATTCAATAAGGGCCATAGCTCCTTTATGGTTGACCTTAGGGTGCTTAGCCGGATTTACGGCTATAATCCCGTAAGGGTTAAGTAACTCAGGAACTTGTTCCACCAGTACCGCGAGCTTTAACTTATCTTTCATACTGGCATATGTTCCCCGGTCGGCCAAAGTATACCCTTGCTTTTCGTCCGTCATAATCAGGGTATCACCCATACCTTTGCCCACAGATAAATACCATTTGCCTTCGGGTTTAATCCCTGCTTTTGACCACAACTCCAGCTCTTTCTTATGGGTACCCGAATCATCACCTCGGGAAATGAATTCCGCCTTTTTCATCTGCGAAAGATTCTTCATGGCTTCAACTATGGGGAGTCCCTTGATTTTAGCCGGATCACTTTCCGGTCCTACCAGGACAAAATCATTATACATCACGTCCCGCCGATTGACCCCAAAGCCGTCAGCCACAAACTTGTCTTCCGCAGCCCGGGAGTGTACAAGAACCACATCACAATCCCCCAGTTCCCCTGTTTTCAGGGCCTGACCCGTCCCCTGGGAAAGAACCTTCACTTGGTACCCCGTCTTCTGTTCAAAAACAGGCAGCAGCTTGTCCAGAAGCCCTGAGTCTTTGGTACTGGTGGTAGTGGATAAGACAATGGTCTTGTTTTCTTCTACGGATTTAGGGGCTTCCTGCTTTGGTGCCGTTTTCCCGCAAGCGACCAGGGAAAAAAGAAGAATGACTGTCAGCAAAACACTAAAAACCTTTTTCACCTTTACTCCTCCTCAAATAATGATGTTGCTATGGTCTTTTTTGTTGCCCTTTAAGAGTTTGTCGCTCTTCACATTAAATATGACAACAAAAAAGCCCCTTTTCAGGGAAAGGAGCAGAATTAAGGTACAAAAAAACGCCTTCGAAAGAAGACGTTTAGAACCTTAAAAAGCAATCCACTCTGGATCAGCCTTGCGTTCTCCTTTCCACACGGGAGGCACCACCGTTTCCAGTGACACCCTGTCGGCCTGTACTCCATAGACCCTGTCCCCAGGAATCCAGGCTCGGAGATATATAGTTTATATAGTTATTGTATTTCATCATGGGAATACTTGTCAATCTCTTACTTGTTTCGCCGAGGTATATTATTCGTATAATTTGATTATGCCGGTATAACCTAAACTAAAGATTATATATAGCCTGACTAAATTCATTTCTCAAATTTGATTATTCCTTCAATAAAAATAGAAAATAAGTATTTCTTAACCATTTCCTGTTTCTGATTGTACTGGGTATAATAATCGGTTTATTTGGTGTGCTTTTTAATTATTTTCTGGTAAAAACCCTTGATCTTTATAGTAAATGGGGACTCTCTCCGGAATTCAAAGTTATCATACCCATTACACTCGCTGGACTACTGGGCTTTGTCTTACCCGAGGTATTAGGCGGCGGCCATCATCTCATTAACAAATTGAGAGCTAAACATTTAACTCTTACTACTCTTAGTATTCTTCTTATTGTGAAGTTCATTTTTACCATGCTGAGTTACGGCTCAGGGGCACCAGGAGGAATTTTCCTTCCTCTTCTAGTAATCGGTGCTCTTACAAGGAATATTTACGGTGATATCATCAACAAGCTACTCCATATCGATTCTGCGTATATAAACAACTTTATTGTTCTTTCTATGGCAGCTTATTTTACTGCCATCGTAAAAGCACCAATAACCGGCAGTATTTTAATTACAGAAATGACGGGTTCCTTTAGCCACCTTTTTGCCCTGGCTACTGTGTCCATGACAGCGTATCTTGTAACGGAACTGTTGCATTCCAGGCCTGTCTATGAAATACTCCTGGAACGAGTTTTAAAAAGTAGAGGAGTTTGCGAGCTGGGTACGGATTGCAAAAAAATGATTATAGAAATACCCGTTTGTTTAGGTTCCGAACTTGACCAGAAAAAAATCAGAGACATAAAATGGCCCAAAGACTGTTTGCTCGTTGGTATCAAACGGGGTGAAAATGAAATAATTCCTAATGGCAATACCTTAATTCAAGTTGGTGACTACCTGGTAGTCTTAACCAACGAGGATAAAGAGGTAACCGCCAAAAAAGTCTTATCGTTATTAGCCGGAGAATGTAATATTTAAAGGGTTGAGAAATCTCAACCCTTTTTTTCATAACTTTCTTAGGACCATCTCCAGTCCTTTTGCCCATTCTAATAACCGCTCATCGGCCATAAAAGGAGCGGTAAATTGTAAGCCAAGTGGTAAGTTGCTCTCACTCATCCCTGCAGGCAATGTAATTGTGGGCATACCAGCGTAAGTCCAGGGTAGATTCATAATGGGGTCGCCCGTAGCACTGATACCCTTAGGAGCCGGGCCCACGGCAGCAGGACTGACCCAGAGATCCATACCGTGTTCAGCCATTAATGCTTCTAATTCTTCCCGCAAAGCAAGTCGTCCGGCGCGGGCTCTCTTCAGTTCTTCTTCCTCAACTTCTTTACCGGTTAAAATAGCGTCCTTTGTTTGAGGGCGGTAAAGGTCTTCATATCTGGCAAACCATTCCTCATGAATCTGGGCCAGTTCGGCAAAAGCCATCCGCCTGTGCAGCAGGTTGATCTCCTTAATATTTTCGAAAGCAGGTACCCTCTTAATCTCATAACCTCCCTTTACCAACATCTTCAGTTGAGCCTCAAAAGCCTTAAGCCCCTCCTCACTGGCTTGAGCCAGATAAGAACCTTCCGGCACCCCCAGTACCGGCAATTTTGCAATCTCTTCCCCTGGAGCGGCATGCTCCCAGTCGTAACACAAAATCGAGGCCGCCAGGTTCATCCCCTCTACATCCTGGGTAAAAAGACCAACATGGTCAAGGGAATGCGAAAAGTAAATGAGCCCTTGGGTGGAAATCCTGTCATAGCTGGGCTTAAAACCCACTATGCCACAGAAAGCGGCGGGACGGATAACCGAGCCAATGGTCTGGGTACCCAGAGCCAGGGGACAAAAACCTGCAGCCACAGCGGCTGCCGAACCACTGCTGGATCCCCCCGGAGTGTGCTCCAGATTATAGGGGTTGCGTGTCGGCCCGGGAGCAAAAAAGGCAAACTCCGTTGTAACAGTCTTCCCCAGGATTAAAGCCCCGGCTTCCCGCAGTCTTTTTACACACTCTGCCTCCGGACCCTCAAACAGTTCCGGAGGGAGCTGGGCACCGGCCCTGGTAGGAAACCCTTTGGTACGGAAAATATCCTTAACGCCCACTAACACACCGTAGAGGGGAGGCCTTTTATTGGAGTCGGGATACGTGTTTTGTAAAGCTTCAGCCTCCTTTAAAAGGCGACTTCGCCGGTCGGGTTCGGGGATCAGGGCCTGAATATGGGGTTCAATGACTTCAATGCGGTCACAAATCTCGTTAACATACTTAAGAAGGTCAAGCTGTCCACTTCTTAATTCAGCCACAGTCCCGGGGAGAGAAGCAGGGGAAATATACATACAGAGTCCTCCTTGTTATCTTTAATAACTATATAATACAGTAATCTCATCCATTTTACTTCTACACACGAGGTCGTCTTCCTCCCAAATACTAATTTATTCCTTTTACTAACGTCATTATGTGCGAACAAATATATGCTAACCCCATTAACTGTATAAGGAAATTATGGGGTTATATCAGGAATGTGTTGCAATATCTCAGTATCTTAAGGTAACATATCTATATCTATAGTACTAATATTCACTTAATAAAAAAGGAGAAGGTTAAATTGGAAAAGTATGTACCAAACAGGGATGAGGCTTTTGCGCTTTTCAAAGAATATAACAGTAACGATAGCTTGCTAAAACATGCTTTGACTGTTGAAGCAGTAATGTTGCATTTTGCAGAAATACTTGGTGAAAGTGATAAGGAAAAGTGGAGAATTATCGGACTGGTTCATGATCTCGATTATGAAATATACCCGGACCAGCATTGTACAAAGGTAGTAGAAATTTTAAAAGAAAAAAACTGGCCCGAGGATTATATTCATGCCATAGCAAGCCATGGTTGGAATATTTGTACGGAGATCGAACCCGTGGAAAGAATGGAAAAAGTATTATATACCATAGACGAACTAACTGGACTAATTACAGCAACTGCACTTCTTCGTCCCAGCAGGAGTATATTGGACACAACTGTGGCATCAGTTAAAAAGAAATGGAAACAAAAAGGATTTGCTGCCGGTGTCAATCGGGAAATAATTGAACAGGGAGCACAAATGTTAGGCATGGATTTAGATTATATCATAGAAGAAACAATAAAAGGGATGCAAAAAGTAGCGGAGGAAATCGGTTTAAAAGGAAATATATAAATTAAGGCAAAACCAGTTGGGTCACAGGTCCACCTGGTTTTTATATTAATTGTGTTGAAAAGTGAGTGTCCCAATAAAAAAAGGAAAGAGCCTAATTTTGCTTCTTTCCTTTAAAAAGGAGGTTGGTGTAGCTTTTCAGTGGACCCTACAGGGTGACCTAGTGCAATACCTGACCCATTATGGTTTACTTTATCGAGATCCAGGTCAATTCCATAATCGTTTTTCAGCATTCTACCAACACCAAGCCACTGGGCAGCGAAAGCTTCGTTCATTTCCCAATATTCTACATCTTTGAACTTCATCTCAGCTAATTTAAGTGCCTTAGGAATAGCTACTGCTGGTCCAACTCCCATTATTTTAGGATTTACACCTTCGCTATTCTTATACCTCCTTCACTAGAATTAAACTGGCTTTTCAACTTCTTTTCAACTTAAGCTTGAATACCCTTTTGCTTATTGGAAACCGTTATTTTCTCGATAACCGATTTATCCCAAATACCGTGAGTCTGTTTAATTCTTTCGAGAGACGGCTTTTCTGTATAGCTGCTAACAACAAAGCAGACTATACTGTTTACAATTAGTCCCCAACCACCTGTATGAATTCCTAAGGGATGCCGCCAGTAGAAATAGGTAAGGAATACGGCAATCATGCCACAAATCAAGCCTGCCGTCACACCTGCCCTGGTTATTCTGGGAAGATAAGTAACACCAAGTATGGCAGGCAACATGAGCATCCCAAAAGCAGTGGCCAATGTACCCAAAAGTACCAGATAATCTAACACGGATACACTGAATATTACTGCCAATAAAACAATGACCAGTACCATTAAACGACCCATCAGCACCTGCCGCTGGGGAGAAGCATCTGGGTTTATGTACCGGCAATAAACATCCCTGGCTAAGATAGTGGATGTGTTGGCAAGATAGCCTGCAGCCGTTGAGTTCATAGCAGCCAGAATACCAAGGGCAGTTACCACAAACATCCAGGGGGACATATGATTAAATATCAACTCAAGTGTCAAAGCATCACTGTTTGCAAGTTTGGTGATAATACTCTTACCACCGACCCCAATAAGCGGAGAGAAAATATAGTACATAAACCCCATAGCTAAGGCCATGATAAAGAAGGCTTGGAATTTAAATATTTTCGGTGATGAGGCAGCAAAAGTTAACATTGTGTATGACGGGGAAGTGTAAATACCGGCCGTAGCAATAGCAATTGTTAATATGTAGGGCCAGCTCCACATTTTACCTGTCTCTGGTATGGTTATATAACTATTACCCTGCGCCACAATACCTTTATACCATTGAGCCACAACCCCACTACCCTGCGACATGTTACTTAAAATCATTACTGCTGTTATGGCAAGAAGAGCACCGCCCAAATAAAGTAAAATCCCCTGTATCGTATCTGTGATGGCTGCTGCTTTTAAGCCTCCCAAAAACACATAAAGTATAACAACTACTCCAAGTACTACAGCTCCAGTAGTTGGGTCAATTCTTCCTCCACTTAATGTATTGAAAACATAACCAGCTCCTCGAAGCTGTAAGGCCACATAAGGTATAGCATACAGAGCAGCAATAATGACAACTAATACCCTGATAAGTTCACTGTCATAGTACGTTCCATACATTTCGGATGGAGTAATGAATCCATTTTTCCTGCCTACAGCCCACTGGCGGCCAAAAATTAGTAGTCCTAACATAGCCATTAGGGGAATGTGGGCATAGTGAGCAATGTAGGGAAAGCCTAGCTGCCAGGTCAAACCCTGGTGCCCGAGTATAAACCAGGCACTAAAGACAGTAGCCATCATTGCCAGACTTAAAACGATAGGACCAAGCGCGTGACCAGCAAGGAAAAAATCAGAGGGTTTTGTGACTTTTACTCTGGATGAATAAATGCCAATTGCGGCACAACCAATAAGGTATAACGCTGTGCAGACTATCAATAAGGTAAAGGTATCCATCCTATGCTTCCCTCCTTACATCTTCTTTCCCAGCTTCGATACTGTCTGGTACATCTGTAAAGGTCAGTTTGTAACCCAAAAAGTAAGTTAAGATAAGGGAAATAACCCAAAAAGCCAGGCTCCAGACATAAAGAACCGGAAAGTAACCAATAAATGCAGGTTTATTTGCCAGGAGTAAACCTGGTCCTAATGAGAAAAAAATCCAAAGGAAGAAGGCCCACAACCACCAACGTTCATTTTTAGGTACACCAGATAGCACAATACTCCGCTCCTTTCATTTAATTTGTTAACATATTCATTTAAGACAAACCTACTCTAATTTAGAAAATTGTTCACCCCCTTTTGTTAGGCGGGTCCCCTCCCCTGGTACAGGGTGAGGGGCCCAAATATGATCCTGATATTTACTTTGGGAAACGCCTTGTGAAAACTAGAAAGAATACGCTTGGACTATTGTTCCATTATTATATTTTATTTTGATTTTTTGTTTATTTCTAAATATTGTCTGGGACCTTATAACAAATTTCTCCGTCTTGCTGCCGCGGTTAATTCGGCCCGAAAATCAGGGTGGGCAATAGCTATGAGTTGTTGAGCCCTCTGTTTGTTTGATTTATATCTTAGATCCGCTACTCCGTACTCGGTAACCACATACTGTACATCGTTTCGTGAAGTAGTTACAACTGCACCTTCATCAAGAATAGGTACTATCCGTGAATACTTTCCATTTCCCGCCGTGGAAGGCATTGCAATAATAGCTTTACCGCCACGGGAACGGGATGCTCCCCGGACAAAGTCAACCTGGCCGCCTACCGCGCTGTACTGCCTATAACCTATGGTATCTGCACAAACCTGGCCGAGAAGGTCCACCTGAATAGCTGAGTTTATTGCTACCATTTTATCGATCTGTCCGATGATACAGGGGTCATTACAATAATCAATAGGTTTAAACAGTACTTGTGGATTGTGGTCTACAAAATCGTAAGTGACTTGGGTACCCATGACAAAGCTGCATACTATTTTTCCCCGGTCTATGTTTTTTTCTTTACAATTAATTATCCCTTCTTCTACTAAATAGGTCACTCTGTCCGAAAACATTTCCGTATGAATACCAAGATCCCTTTTGTTCTTTAAGAACATCAGAACTGCATCAGGAATGGCACCTATACCTAGTTGGAGGCACGAGCCATTCTCAACAAGACCGGCAATATGTTCTCCGATAGCCTCCTCCACTTTACCAATTTCCGGTAGTGGGTATTCCAATAAGGGACGGTCACTTTCCACAAATAAATCGATTTCAGAAACATGGACAAATGTATCACCATAGGTATAGGGCATCAGGTTGTTAACTTGAGCAATTACCAGCCTTTTAGCACTTTTTACAATTTCCATGGAATAATCTACTGAGATACCTAAGCTGCAGAAACCCCGTTTATTGGGTGGCGAAACTTGAATGAGGGCCACGTCTGGGGGAAGATGGTCCCTGTATACTCTTGGTAGCTCGTGGAAAAAGCATGCTGTAAAATCCGCCCGCCCTTCATCAATGGCTTTTCGGGATTGTGCACCAGCAAAAAAAGCATTGTGGCGAAATCTTCCTTCGTATTGCGGTTGACAATACTCCGCCGGGCCCATCGCTGCCATATGAGAAATAACAACATTTTCTATATCCGTTCTTTTTACCATTGCTTCAATGAGAGTACGCGGTTCAGCGCAGGCATGATGAATGGCGACATGATCGCCAGACTTTATCTGTTTAACAGCCTCGTCAGCCGAGACCAGACGGCTTTTATAGATTTCCTGCCAGCTCATTTTTTATCACCCCTAATTTACTAATGACAACACTATCTAATTCGGACAAGCAATAGGGTATATGTTCAACAGTTATACCAGCCACTACTACCACTGGTCCCGGAGGACCAGGCCGTGTTGCACAGTCCACTTCACAACCACTCACAACCAGTAATACATCACGCTGTGGGCTTGTCTGCCGGAAACCAAATAGCTTTCGGCATTTTAGCCCGTATCTTTTCAACTAATGTCTAATGTCGGCACGTCTAGATGGGGGTTACAATTTCCACAAAACTTTATGGCTATTCGTAGAACTGCCATCCTATTCCTTGTCCTTTATTGCTGCTGCTTCTTTCTCAGCAGGACATTCTTTAATAATACCGGCTAATCTTTTTGCCAGTTCCTTCTTATGCTCTACGTTACCCTGACGGGTCAGCATCACACGCATCGCTTGAGGTGAACCTGCTCCATGCATGCTTTCCACTAAAGCCGTACCACCAGTCATGTTTTCAATAAGTCTTCCCATACGGTATCTCTCTTCGGTGGGGAAGGAGGCTACTGCCTTGTAGTACTTTTCAATGTATTTTCCTAATTTAGGATCCTTGTAATCCTTTTCTGACGGCATGGTAGCAATAAAACCTCCGGCAATGTCATGGCAAAGTCTGCAAATCTCATAAATGTTCCTCGTGACATTTAGCTTTACTACGTTAGCCAGTAAAGGATCTACATAATAAGCACCGGAAGGTAATTTATGACCTTCTGCAGAACAAGCTATGGAACAAGCATAAATGGACTCAGTCAGGTGTACCATCTCCACAATTTTATCTTTTACATGGGCAGCTTTTGCAGCTCCGTTATACTCAGCGATAGCTGCAGCAGCTCCTATTACTATATCACTTACACCGCCTTTACAACCGCCATAATTTTGACGGTGATAAGAGGCAAACCGTTCTACGAATAAGCCTGCAAACTGATATTCTCCACACATAAAAACCTTATCCCATGGGACAAAGACATCCTCCAGTACGGTTAGACATTCCCCACCCACGACACCGTATTTGGCATTGCCCTGATCCATTTCGTCAAATTTCCGCTTGTCGTTAGTCTGACGGCCGAAGATATGGAATACTCCTTTAGCATCCACAGGTACTGCACAAGATACTGCATAATCTTTATCATCTGGAGTAAGGGCTGTAGTAGGCATGATCAGCATCCAGTGGGAATTAACCATACCGGTCATATGTTGTTTTGCGCCTCTTATTACTATCCCTTTTTCGTCCTTACTGACTACATGAACAAACTGGTCGGGATCAGCTTGCTGACCGGGTTTGAGACTCCTGTCACCCTTGGGGTCTGTCATTGAGCCAGCCAGCATCAGGTCTTCTTCTTGAACGAATTTTAGGAACTCTACAAATTTCTTATGATAGTCGGTACCCAGTTTCTGATCCATATCAAATGTAGTCGAGTAGGCAGCATTTAGGGCATCGAAACCAACACAACGTTGGAAGCAGGAACCTGTCCTCTGGGCAATCATTCTTAACATTTTAACTTTTTTCACCAAATCTTCTGTACTTTGATGAATGTGAGTAAACCTGTTGATCTTTTTACCAGTTAAATGGGAAGTGGCGGTTACCAAATCTTCGAACGCAGGGTCAAAAGCCATGTCATAAGTCAGTGCCGCTGAGTTAACATGGGGTCTCGTCAGAGGATGATCAACTACCGATTCAATTTGTTTTCCTTCGAAATAAACGATAGGTTTTAACTTTCTTAGACTTTCAATATATTGAGCGCCCGTTTTCATATAGGCCTCCTCCTTTTAGTAAATTTCTAAAAATATATATCTGCATAAACCGTGCCAACTTTAGGTAAAAAAAGAAAACATCCTAATATCCCATAAAAACTAGGAATTTAGGATGTCTCGACTTTTTGAACGTTAAAATATAGGTCGCAGAAATGCAATAACAGGTACGCAGTAAACAGGACAATATAATATATAGGGCTTCGTAAGCATTGTTGCATGCAGGCAACGTTGCAATTCAGAAACTTTTAATCAGATATTTTAACCTTTATTTTATATCTTTGAATTTTTCTACATACTGTGGATTTATCCACGCCTAATTCGGACGCAATTTTGCTAAGTGACTTATACTTTTTTATAGCCTCAGTCAAAAGATGTTTTTCTACTTCTTCTATGGCTTCCTTAAGCTTATTTTTCGTTAGATAAGGTATTGGTAATTTGTTATTCCTATATAGTTTCTTAGGAAGATAATCGGTGGTTATTATATCCGCACTACTAATAACCACTAACCGTTCAATAATATTTTTTAATTCTCGTACATTACCCGGCCAGTTATAATTTAGTAAACATTGAATAACTTCAGGAGATAACTGTTTATTTTTCCCGTATTTTTGGTTTATCTGTTGGAGGATCACCTCAGCTAACGGTAGAATATCCTCGGGACGTTCCCGTAAAGGGGGAATTTCAATGGGTACTATATTAAGACGATAATAAAGATCCTCCCGGAATTTACCAGCCTGAACCATGTCTTCAAGATTTCGATTTGTAGCTGCAATAATTCGGACGTCTACTTTAATTCGTTTGGTCCCTCCAACTCGATAAACATTTTTATCTTGGAGCACTTGTAACAATTTAACCTGAAGTTCTAATGGCATTTCACCTATTTCATCTAAGAACAAAGTACCGGTATGAGCAATCTCAAACATGCCAGGTTTTCCTTCTTTACGAGCACCTGTAAAAGCGCCTCCTTCATAGCCAAATAACTCTGCTTCTAATAAATTGTGGGGGATAGCCCCACAGTTTATCTTAATGAAAGGCATGTTATTCCTTGAACTATTCATGTGTATCAACCGAGCAATTACATCCTTACCGACGCCAGATTCTCCTAATAATAAACAAGTGGAATCGAATTGTGCTACATGACACGCCATATCTACTACATTCATCATAGCTTTACTTACGAAAGTTAATTCATCGGTGTCAAATTGACTTTTCCTTAGAAATAATAACTCGTTATAGTATTTTTCCGAACGTTCATTCATTTCAGTTATCTTCTTATGTAGAAGGTTTAATTCTGTTATATCCCTCACGGTAGTTACTACTCTCTTAATAAGGCCATTATCATCAAATATTGGATTTCCTGTTACCAGAACTTCTTTCCCACCTTTAATCTTCTGGGTAATTGTAATAGTTTCTTTTTTTTCGAGAACTTTTAAGGTTACCGAATCAGATACAATCCCCTGGGCTACTACATCAGCCATATTCTTTCCTAGTAGTTCTTTTGCCGATACACCTGTAATACGTTCATATGCCCTATTAACCCTTAAGCCTACGCCATATCCATCAGATATATATATCCCTTCAGAGCAAGCATCAATAATACTTTCTAACTCATCATTAAATTTTTTAGTTAATTGTAACGTATGAGTAAGAAACTCTTGTTCAGAGATATCGAGAAGAATCGCAACAGCACCAATAATTTCATTATTTTTCATAATTGGTCTTCTATTAGCAAGTATTGTTACATTACCGAATGTTACCTTTTGTCCATCTTGCCATTCTCCGGATTTAAGAATATCCATCAAACCTGTTGTTGGAATAATTTGAGTGATTTTTTTTCCTATTACATTAGTTTCGTCTAGATTTAACAATCTTTTCGCCGCTTGATTAAAAGCCCTTATCATTCCATTATTATCAATAATGATAATACCATTTAGTGAATGCATTAACACATGGTCTAAATAAGAATTAGTTAAAGAATTCCTTTCCCTCCAGTATCTGTGTAAAGTTTGAGTATATATTATCCCAACTAAGTACCCGCTTTCGACTATAGGCCAAATCTCCTGTTCTTCGGTGCACTCTTCAATCAAATCTTCAGGATGTAATGTAATGAATTCGCGCTCCATAATATCTTTTGCATACTTATAATTGGAAATTAGATCAATACACTTCATTATTCTTCCTTGAGTAATGATCCCTATAGGCATATAACATTTATTCACAACAACCGTGCCTGGTCTTTCTTTCATTAATGAATACACTTTTTCTAAAGAATCATCTTCATTTAAAAATATTGGTTTGTCCATCACATCTTTAATCCGGACAACCATTATATTTCCCCCTAAATATTTGTAAATTACACATTAATGTTCTACTAAATATTGTTAATATTTAAACTTATTAGCCTAATTATATCATACTCGAGTTGCAGAATAAACCATACATTCCTATTATTACCATATAGGGAAATAAACGAATTGGCTTTTATCATCATATTAGAAGATAACCCCCCTAGGAGTTAATACCTTAGTAAAGTCGTATGCCATACTTGATTAGACAAGTAGTACCTTTCTTTACAACTAAGGTTTTGGCCAGCCTAGGCTGGCCGAATGCCCAACTTATGTATTCCACCCCTACTACAAAACCTGGAAAGTATTTAGAGCATTTAGGCGCGCAAAAAGGAAAGACCTGTCAACTGGCAGTCAACAGGTTTTCATGAGGTCTTTATCAATATCTTTCAGGAAATATTTTGTGTTCCTTCATCAACTATTCCCAAGGCTTTTAATTCATTTTCCAGCTCCAGGATAATCTGGTCCAAAGATTCCAGCTCCAGGTCTTCCATATGAGATACCTCCCAGAAAAAGCACTTTTTTTATATGTTAAACTATTTTCTTTATCCATGGTAATAAAAGATAATTAAATATTTGTTAAAACATTTATGAACTAGGTCGTTATTTCTTTTTTCAATAGAATCCCAATAACAAAACACCCATGGGACTTAAAATCCCGTGGGTGTTTTATGGATGTTTTCTTCTAACCATACCTGAACTGGACCCCAAAGGTCCCCCGGGGATAATTCCACTGGATAGCCC
>CAZWTM010000014.1:0-50346 GCA_964637385.1 uncultured Peptococcaceae bacterium | reverse complement strand
TGCCAAATGATGTTTCCATAATTTATTTACCATTTTGGCATCGGCCGGTGCAAAATCAAATGCTTTCAAATCTGTTATTCTTACCCAGCGATAATCCTGGCAACCCAGGGCTCTGGGAGAACCGGAAAGAGGATAACAGTAATAATAAAGAAGAATAATATTTCTTCTTTCCTCTTTTTCAGTGATGACAGCAGCAATATCACCCACTTCAATCTCTATGCCCAGTTCTTCCATAATCTCCCGTTGCAAGGCTGCCTCGGGTTCCTCCCCATCTTCCACTTTGCCACCGGGAAATTCCCACTTGTTGGCAAGTTTGCCTCCGGCACAGCGCTGGGCAATTAATATTTTATCACCTTTTCGGATAATGGCGGCCGTTACAAGCAAATTTATCATAAAAAACACCTCGTATTAGTTACTAGTTACCTCGTATTAGTTATTAGTTACTAGTTAATAGTTGCTAGCTGCTGGATTTCTTTCCAGCAGGGTTTTTATTTTTGACTTGCAGGTAGTATATAAAAAGGGGTACAATTATCAGGATAACAACATGCCTGGCTGCCTGGGAGGGACATATAATAATGAAAATGTATCAGGCCATCCTGTTCGATTTAGACGGGACCTTACTCAATACCAATGCTTTAATCATTCATACTTTTCAGTATACCCTCAAAAAGCATCTTGGTATCCATATTAAACCAGAGGAACTTACACCATATTTTGGAGAACCCCTACGGGTAACATTGAGCCGCTTTGCTCCTGAAAAGGTCGATGAATTAATAGCTACCTATCGGGCCTACAATGCCCTGAAACATGATGAATTGACGACAATTTTTCCCCATGTCCGGGAAACCCTGGTACAACTTTACGAAAGGGGAATAAAACTGGGTGTGGTCACCTCTAAATTTAAACCCTCCGCCTTAAAAGGGCTGGAACTCTTCAAGCTGACCCCATATTTTGAAGTGATTATTGGACTGGACGATACTCCGGAGCATAAACCCCATCCGGCGCCTATAGAAAAAGCCTTAAAAGCAATGAACGTCAGGGCCGAGAGGGCCTTGATGGTGGGAGACAGCCCCATGGACTTAAGGTGTGCCAGGAATGCCGGGGTAGATAGTGCCCTCGTTTCCTATTCCCTCTTACCGTCAGATGTTTTGGCAGCTGAGAAACCCACTTATATTTTACAGGATTTAAGGGACCTTCTCATTATCTTACAATCTTCTGAGCGAAGGATAAGCAATAAGTAAGCCAACCTGCAGGGTTGGCTTTAGTTTTGCGGCGTTAATACGCGTTTCCTTACTTTTTCCACTTTGGCGCTTTTGTCTTTTGCCATGTTTTGAATGGCCGCAATAGCTTCTTCCGTCCCAATTAAACCTAAAGTTTCAATGGCCCTGATGCGTATTTCCATCTTTTTATCACGTAAAAGGGGCTCAACAAAAGGGAAAGCCGGTTCACCGATGATACCCAATGCATATTTGGCATATACTGCTTCCCGTGCAGGACCTTTGATAATTTCAATGAGTTTGGGAATAGCCCTGACACTTTCCAAAACACTCACACCTATGATAGCAGCAGCTTTCAGGGAAAAAACAGGAGAATCAAGACAAGTGATAAAATAAGGCTCGGCTTTCATTTTGAACTTTTCGCAGATGGACACAACGATTTCATCTAAATCCTCAACGGGAACCTGGGTAAGCCTGGTAAAAATCCAGGATAAATCTTCTTCCTGCCCCTTTTCAATAATTTTAAGCATATCAGCGGTGAGGTCAGGAAAGGTATAGATCTTGGCGTTTAATCCGTTGTATTTACCGGCATGGAGAGTCTCCTCATAATAGCTTTGATACCCGGCGTGCGGCAGGTAGCATTCTTGAAAAATCCGGTGGGCAAATTGAAAAAAGTTGGGAGACAATTCAAGCCGGTGCAGTTGACTGTTCCTGATAACAAGGAGTGGAAGGCCTTCCTCAGCCACAGGAAAAACCCAGGAACTACCGCGGTACTCGGGAATTTCCTGCAGAACCTCCTCCATCACAAGCTTAACCGGATCACGGGATATATCGCCGCTCAATAAGTCACCGGAAAGATAGACGCCATAGTATTCGCTGGGTTTATTTTCCGAATTTACACTAATCTTACGTCCTACCCAAAAGATAAGCATGTCCTCCTTAATTTTAGGCCGCCTGCTTCTCTGCAAACGGGCCAGACCGTCTAGAAGGTGGCGGCTGATAATTTCTCCGGCATCCTGGGAATTCCCTATTCTCCTGCTCATACTGGTATAATCCAGGTAAAACCCCCAGGCCCCTTTCTTTAACCTTTCCTCTGTTAAAACTTGATCGGTAAGGGAATGCTTATGAAATTTAGGAAACATCAGGGGCTTTTTGCCTTCTAAATAACGAAAAACGTCATAACACACTACTTCGGGCAGGTACACACTCTTCACACCGCTGCAAACATATTCTCCTTCGTATAAAACGATATAATAAATATTTAACCTTTTATTGGTCACCAGCCATTTTAAACTATAACAATGCATGGGATCCGCTAAAGAAAAATAATAACAACCTGTAATTCCCCCGCTGTCGTCGGGATAAGAAATGCCCAGTTTTAATTCCCCGGTATGAACAATCCTTAAATCTAGCGCTTCCTCTTCTTCTAACAAAGCATCGATGTCTGCATCACCGGGTACCAAGAAATAAAAATCCACTTCACCTGCGGAATTTATGGTGTGAAAAGTATTGCCGTTATGGTCAAAACAGTCAATGATAGAACCGTGTCTCCCCGGATGCAGGTAAGGGTCTTCCGGTGATGGAGATTTATAAAAGGTATATACTTTAGATGTGTTATTTAAGTCACTCATATTTCCCTCGAAGTCAGCTATTGGTTAATGCTTGTTTCCTTATCTTTTTTCAAAATGGACAATCCTTGTAAAACGAAAAACGCCAGAACCCCACCTGCTAAAGCGGTAAAAAGCTGAGGTGTGGTAAGAAGAGAAACGACTTTGGTGGGTAAAGGTTTACTTAGGAAAAGAGGTAAGACATAATAAACACCGAGGGTTAAAGAAGCATATTTCACTAAAGAAGCTACGATAATGCCTGTTACAGGCCTTTTTTGCAGCATTCCATAAACAAGGACCATGGCAACATTGCCCGCCATAATTAACGGTACAGCAGGGAAAAGGGTCATAATGCCAAAAATGAAGGCCAATAGGGGCGTAAAAAGACCCACAACCACACCGCTCATGGTCCCTACGGTGGCTGTGGCCAAAAAAAGTATAGCATTAACCAGGGGCCCTGTCACGGGTTGTGGAAGTTTGAAGCTCTGTACAGCAATGGCTAAAGCTAGCAACAAGGCACTCCGTGTAATGAATTTCGGTGTGATTTTCATCTTATCACCCTCCCTTTGCACAATATCTTTCAAGCTGCCTTAAATAATTTTTCTACATAAACATTTTATTTCCCTTTTTATCTTACCCAAAACTATGTCTAACTTTTTTCCCGCCCTTCCCTGTTTTCCATAATAACAGATTGATCATTGGACTGGGAGCTTTTTTTTAATACCTCCTGTTTGAAAAAGAAAAGATTAAGGGCTCCCACAACTGAAGCCAAAATTGCAGGTGCTAAAAAAGCCCAGGTGGGGCTTTTTTCCATGAGCAGTCCAAAGAGAGGTGGCCCAGCCGCCACACCGAAAAAACGGACACCTCCATAGAGGGAAGTGACCATTCCCCGTTCGTCTATTTTCGTGGAACTTGTAATTAAAGTATTAAGGCAAGGAAGGACTAATCCTGTACCGATCCCAGCAAAAACAAGGGCAGTTACCAGGATATAAGTGTTATTCCGAAAAAAGGGTACGATGGCCATGGAAGCCGAAAGGCAAAAAAGTCCTGCTACCACCAGTACTTTTAATAAAAAACCTCTTTTCTGCGTCACTATACCAGTCATATAAGAAGCTGTGGACATGGCCAGTACGGGAACAGCCAGAATCAGGCCTTTCAAAACACCTTCAATCTTATATTTGGTTTCCAGATGGTCAGATAAATAAAATAATACCCCGAATAGAATAAAAAGCACAGTAGTTCCTGCCAAAAAGGCTAAGACTAAAGATACCCCTTTGTTTTCAAAGATTTTTTTTAAAGTACTCAAGTATTGTTTTACCGGTTTGGCTTCCCTTTTACTCTTAGGTTCTTCTACCAGAAACCAGATTCCCAGGGCAATGGGTATACAAAGAACAGGAAAGAGGAAAAAAACCGCCCACCAGGCCAGTAATCCTATCAAAGAACCTAAAATAGGACTTACCACTTTGCCCAGACCATTGGATGCTTCCAGCAAACCTAATACCTTACTGCGTTCATTACTGGTAAAAATATCCCCGGCCAGAGCCATAGCAATAGGAGCCGTCCCTGCTGCGCCTATGCCCTGCAAAATACGCCCTGCCATAATCAGTGTATATGACTTTAAAAAGACCGCCGCAAGACCAGCAATCACACCCCCGAGGCCATAAGTGATTAAAGCGGGCACAATGATGGTTTTCCTGTTGATGCGGTCTGAGAGGAATCCTGCTGCCGGTATGGCCAGCCCCGCAGGTATGGAAAAAAGAGTGATGGCTAAACTAACCTTAAACTGTGATATATCTAAAGCTTGTTTCATTTGAGGCAAAACAGGAATAAGCATGGAATTCCCTAAAACCATGATAAAAGGAACACCACATAAGGCCGCAAGAGACAAAAGACTTTTTTTCTGCAAAACCCTACACTCCTTTTTTGCTGTCTGAGTGCTAGTTTTTGCTGATATGAAAGGATCAATACACAAATATAAAAATTTACGGGCAATAAAGCAAAGAAAAACACATGGCCTCTTTAAGCGTTAACCGCGAACCGTAATCAAAGATAAAAAAAATGCGGCTATGCCGCTGCCACGTCCTAGCGGAAAATACCGAATATCTTTAAAAATAAGGCTGTTAAGCCGGCTGCCATCAGGGGACCTACGGGAATACCGTTGAAAAAAACAATACCGATAATAGAGCCCACTACCAGCCCCAAAAGGAGTTCAGGCTGGTATTTTAACATCCTTAAACCGTCCCCGTTCATGCAGGTGGCCAGAGCTCCACCCAATAAAGCTAAAAATCCTGGCATGGTTAACAGGTTATCTTTGAGATCCTTAGGCGTAACCTTCCCCGTAGCGAAGGGTATTAATACCGATAGCATTAAAAATAAAAGCCCCAGTTCCAACCCTCTTCGTTCTATTAAAGGAAAATAGTGCTGCAGGTTGGTTAGTTTTAAGACTAACAAGACACACGCCGATGTAGCGATGAGAGGAGCCTTACCAATGACACCGACCAGGATCAAGATGACAAGCAGCGTTTCACCCCACATTAGAACTCTCCTCCCAGGATGATTATATTTAAAAATATGCCCCAGGAGGGAAAGTTATAACATTCTGGTATTAAATTATACCACCCTCGCATAAATTCTCACCAGGAGGTGGGATTTTTGACAAAGTATCTTTCCATCGTTTTTGCCATGGGTATGTTACGTGTACTGTCAGGTTGTATCGAACTGACAGCTGCCGCTTTAATGCTTTATTTCAACCGGGTGGAAACGGCTTTAAAAATTAATGCTGTCTTAGCTATGATTGGCCCTACCATCATGATTTTAGTAACAACTCTGGGTATCATTGGGATCTCCCATCAGGTATCCCTGGGCAAAATGTTGACCATCTTATGTGGAGTTACCCTGATTTTTATCGGCCTGAATAAGTTTTGAATGCAATTTCCATCAAATAGAATTAAAAGAAAGAGTATCATATAATAACTAAATAATATTATTTCTACAACTGCAAATAATAATAGAGCCGCAACTATAATACCTTAAGGAGGTTTCTATTATGACCGTCGGTACCAAAATGCATCAAACCTTGGCAAGCTTAGAATCTGCTATGGCTAACATGAAAACTTTTGCCCTGGAGACAGAAGATAAGTCTGCCAAACAAATGTTTGCCCAGTATGCCCAGCAGTTGGAAAGCATTTGCCAGGGGATGAGTGCCCGCTGTGATTATATCGAACAGCAAGAACCTCAATACAAGGTATTTAGCCAGGCTATGCAACCTCAGCAACAACAAAATACACAAAAAACGAGGTTGCAGTAAGGGGGATTTCCCCCTTACTTCTTTTAAAAAACAATTTCTTCTTCCTCTTTTTTAATACTGTTGATGATAGAAAAAACCGCCAGAACTAAAAGCAATAGACCAAAGAAAAGATTCAGGTAATATACACCAACTTTTAACCAGGCCAGGCAGAGAAGCACCACACTATAGATCAGGTAACTTACATATTTTTCGCTCTTAAAGGCCTGTTTTCTGATAATGTCTAGTTTCTTCCTTTGTAAAGTAATTTCTTTTTCGATGATGCTTTTAATCTCCTCTTCCGTAGGCAATAAGTAATTATCTTTTAAGACGATCCTTAGGGCATAGCCATTAAATACTTTAAAAGAAACTCCGGGGTAACGTTCTCTAAGGGTGAGGATTCTGGGACTGAACTCTTTATTGGTATAGATACGAACCTGGTAAATATGATTTGCCAGACAATGTTTTAAAATTGGCTCTACCTCTTTGGCTTCTAACATATCCTCTTCTGTCACATGTTTGTAGAACACCGCTAACTTTTGCCCCTGGTAATGTCCTGCTAAATATCCTTCACTCACTGCCAGGCCTTCAATCGGGAACTTCCTGGCAAGTTCTTCTTTTAAACAATAAAGAATTTCTGAGAGGAGTGTACTATCAAGACGTTTAAGAAATTCCTTTTCCAACAAAGCCTGGTGACAGCACTGCTTTATCCGGAGATATCTCCGGCTATTGACAGCCCTTATACACATAACCAGCAGAATCAGTAGAAAAGCCAGGGAAAGCAAAGCTTCCCGGAAAGTACCTGCATGACGAAAAACAAACAATATGGCGAAAAAAGTTCCTATCAGATAAAGAAAAAAATTTTCGCCCCTTGGTTTCTCACTGCGGCTCCAGTAATAGTTTTGCAGCATGCGCTGATACCGCCAGTTCTGCCAGATTTTTTTAAACACATGAATCCCTCCCCTTTCAAGTTTAGCCAAAATTTCTAGTTTCCAATCACCCGCATTGCGTATTCTCCTAACCCTCATAACCCTCCTCCATCTTTAACTTAGGGGACTCTGTCCCCTAACACCCCTGTCCAGGAAAGTCTATCTTTCCTGGACGAACACAAAAGACCTTGGCCCATAATCCAAGGTCTTTTATTCGGGAAGATAGACACGCCGGGATAAACTGTAAGGTTGAAAGACAGCCTCCTCCACATCCAGGTCCTCAGTCATAACAATCATACCGTTATGCAGAAACCTATCCTTCACGTAATAACGCAAATCCATGAAACGGCCAATCACTTTATCCTCGTGTTTTTCACAGAACACATGGAAAAAGGGAGTAAACTGTTGAAAATGCCTGCCCAGGGTGGAGTTAACAAGAACTTTTTTCATGTCTTCTTTGATATAGTGTAACCTGCGCAGGATTTTTAAGCGTTTTCTCAGAAGGTCTACACTTCCCACAATGTTTCTGCCTGGTACGCGGGCAATAAAATCCCACTTAAAAAGGCTGTTTAAAGACGGCATAATCACAACTTTAATCTGACGGTAACGCCGTGAAAAACGTTTTTTAACCAAATACCCGGCCCACATGCGCATGCCCCAGCGAACCCCGAGATAAATGATAAAGCTTCCTCCCAGTTGAGAGGAATTCATACCATGAATCCCCCAGACAATTGCCGCCAGGCAGAGGACAATGAGTACCGGGTCAAAAATCATTAAAAGATTGGCCGTGTACATTTTCTTGTTGAAAGGCCATAAAATTTGTACCCCATAGGAATTGCATAAATCTAAAAACGTGTGGGAAAAAGCTCCCAGGAAGGCCCAGCCCATAAGACTTGAAAATGATAAATCATAAAAAAGGCTTAACAATCCACCTGCTGCTAGAGCAATACCAAAAATTCCCGGCAGAGAATGGGAAAAACACCGGTGTTGTTTTAGATAAGCCAAGTCTCCCCAAAATTGGGCAACCACATCCAAGTCCGGCGCCACTGCACCCAAAGCAGCCGCCACTAAAGCGCCGTTAGCCAGGGATACGCCGCCCCCCGACTGGGAACCCAAGGCCATACCCACTATAGCATGTGTAAGTGGATCCACTATCCTCACCTCATCTACCACAATATTCGACTCTGACATTATAACATGGGAATGAGGTAAATGAGGGCTGGTACTTGTTAGTAAATTTTTAAACTACTCGGCCCCGGCCATATTGGGCCCAAAGGGACGCATTAACCCATCTGTTCTGCCGGCCAAGATATGTTCCACTGCAATTTCTGCGGCAGCCTCCACCGCTTTCAGACAGTTAAGATTCCTTTCCTTACTTTTCCACTCATAAGATGCACACAAATCCCGGCAGTTTACGGCTCCCATCCTGGCCTGAAATTGCCGGGGTATGGAGTTGAAAAGACGATAGATACCAGGTTTGCCATAGAGTTTTCGCAATCTCTCTTCTCCCGTACTGCCTTCCAAAGGATTTTTCCGGCCGTAGACACTGCCGACAGCCAATACTGCCCCCGCTAAAGCCCCGCAGGTATGCCCAGCCAACCCTATTCCCCCACCGAAGCCGGTAGCCAGAGCTACTGTCTCTGGCGGACAGTCGATTAAACCTGCACTGCGTAAAGCAGAGAAAACCGCTTCAGCACAGTTCATCTTTTCTTTAAAGTTAGCCGCCGCCAAAATCCTGGCTTTTTTAAATAAATCCTCTTGACACACAAAAATCCCCTCCCTTGGTATTAATTTGCTGTAGAGAGGGGATTTCCCTCTTTAGTTGTACTTTTAGTTAAAAAGTTTTCACAACATGGTATGAGGGGGCATGGGCAAAAACTAAACATTTTCCTCATAAAACTGCCGGAAAACAGTTATAATGGATAACGAAGACTTATAAAGAAAGGCTGATTCTATTTGGACACACTGACACATGCATTAACGGCCGTAGGTCTGGCCCAGCTGGCCCATTTGTCACCCCAGGTGGCCCAGGATCCTTTAACCCAGCAAGCTGTCTTTTGGGCTACTATGGCCGGCTCTCAGGCACCGGACCTTGACATTTTCTACCGTCTGAGGGGAGAAACTGCTTACCTTAAACACCACCGGGGCTTCTCCCATTCTCTTATCTCCCAGCTTTTGCTTCCCGGTGTAACCACCCTGGTTTTAAAAATGATCTTCCCTTCCGTTTCCTTCCTTCTTGTTTTTCTTTGGGCCCTGGCCGCTACTGTCCTTCATGTTTTCTTTGACCTTTTGACATCCTATGGGACCCAGGTCCTTCTTCCCTTTTCCCCCAGAAAACTAGCCTGGGATATACTCATGATTATTGAAATTCCCATACTTATTTTCCTTGGTACTGGCTGTCTTCTAACCTGTCTGGGATATCACCGCGGATTCGTTTTTCTGGGAGTATTCGCATGTCTTCTCCTTTACATCCTGGCCCGTCTCTCTATCCGCAGAAAACTTTTCTCTCTCCTGGTAGAACATTTTGCGACGGAATCAAATTTTTTCAGCCTGATTCCCACCCTGAACTTCTTCCAGTGGGATTTTGTAGTGGAAGGGAAAAATAAATATTATACGGGCAAGGTATATTGGCCCTCAGCCCTTCAGGTAACAGGCATGTATTATAAAAACACCGTACCTCCTCAGATGATTAATGCCGCCTTAGCAAACGAACCGATCCGTATTTTTCTTGACTTCGCCCGGCATCCTCTGATTTCTTACAAGGCTTGTCCTGAAGGATATGAAGTAAAATTAACAGATTTGCGTTATCGCTTGGGGGATTATCATCCTTTTTTCGCTACAGTAATCCTGGATAAAAATCTCCAGCTAAAGAGCGCCCGTCTGGGCAAAAAGTATCCTGGTCAAGCTTCTCTTCACCCTTCCCTTTCCCCTGTCCAGCATTCGACATCCGAATAAAACAAAGGCACAAAATAGGAGGTCTATCTGGTATCAACCGGATAGACCTTTTTAGCTTGCTCAAACTATTTTTTTTGCTTCATCCCCACGGCTCGACCTTCTCCTGGTTTCGTAACGGGGATCACCTTTTTTCCAGCCAAAATTTCCTCTTTGTTTCTCGATGACATTGTTCGTATTCTTGATGACAAACTCATTTTTAGCTGTGCAGTAATATGTGACCACATCTTCACGGCAATTACCGCATTCAAAACACTCCATGGTGTCTGAAGGTACCTCCATTTCTGCCAAAAGCTAAGGATTTAGTTTTAATCAACGAAATCAAACTCTAGATCCTTAATACGAACCACATCACCATCCTTAGCACCTTTTTCCCGCAGGGTTTTTTCTACACCCATTCTACGCAAATTGAACAAAAAATGTTTCACTGCTGCATCATTGGAAAAGTCTGTTTTTTGCGCTAACCTTTCAATTTCCGGTCCAGAAACAACCCATGCATCACCTTTATATTCGACCTCAAAGGGCGGACCTCCTGCTACTTTCGTAATTTTTAAACCTTCTTCTTCAACAAAAAGAGGAGTTTCAGGAATCTCCCTTAAAAGTTCCCCGGTTCGGAACATCAAAACTTGGAGGCCCTCCCCTGTTACGGCGGAAATAGGGTAGATTTCGTGTTCCTCCCCTAAAGCTTTCCTTAATCTCTCCAGGTTTTCCTGGGCACCTGTCAGATCCATTTTATTGGCCACAATGATTTGCCGGCGTGTGCTTAAAACCGGATTATATTTTTTCAATTCCTCATTAATTATTTTATAATCTTCCAGAGGATCGCGCCCTTCAGACCCTGAGATATCTAAGACATGCAAAAGAAGCCTGGTCCTTTCCACATGGCGCAGGAACCGGTGCCCCAAACCAACTCCTTCACTGGCCCCTTCTACTAAGCCGGGAATATCTACCAGAACAAAACTTTTTCCTTCTTCCAGCCTCACCACACCTAAATTGGGGTCAATCGTCGTGAAATGATAATTGGCAATTTTCGGCTTGGCCGCAGAGACACGTGAGATAATGGTAGACTTACCGACGTTGGGATAACCGATTAAACCAACATCGGCCAGCAGTTTCAATTCTAATTCCAACCACTTTTCTTCTCCGGGTTCACCATTTTCGGCCACTTCCGGAACCCTGTTGACAGAAGTGGCAAAACGGGCATTCCCCCTGCCCCCGCGCCCGCCTTTGGCCACCACAAAGCGCTGTCCATGACAGGACAGGTCAGCGATGATTTCGTGGGTTTCCGCTAATTTTACTACCGTTCCAATAGGTACTTTGATAATCAAATCTTCCCCATCGGCACCGTGCATATTCTTACTCATACCGTTCTGGCCCCGGGGAGCTTTGAAATGGCGTTTATAACGAAAGTCAACCAGGGTGCGTAAGCCTTCATCAGCCTCCAGGATCACGCTGCCACCCCGGCCTCCGTCACCACCGGCCGGTCCCCCTTCCGGTATGTATTTTTCCCGGCGAAAAGCGACGATGCCATTGCCGCCGTCCCCCGCCTTTATATATATCTTGGCATAATCATAAAACATGGATTTCCCTACCTTATATACAATTCTTTAGTCTATTATTACCACAATTATTTGTTTCTTTTCCTACCTGAATCTTTAAGACATCGGTAAGCTCACTTTGTACCGTGAAATTACCTGTCAGGTTAGTCTCATTCCAGGCTTTAATTCTTGCGGCATATTCCTTAACCAGGTCCTCCTGTCCCTGCACCAGGAGGTAAATGCGAGAATGTCCATTGCTGCCGATTAACATTTCACACTGTACTTTTTGCTGGAAAAGCCCGTCAAGCAGGGGTCTAAATAAAGCGAAGACAATCTCTGTTACTTCCCTGTCACTCTCTTTCCAGGACTCCAGACTGTCTTCTATCTGAATTTTCAAAGCATCACTCTGTTCCCCCAAATAAGCCAGGGCCCAGGTTAGATAGGCCTGCAGCTGCGGTAAGCTGATTTTACCCAGTAAACTATAGCGCTGAAAAGAATCTGTAGCCTTCAGCAAATATTCGCGGGCTTTTTCAGTACGCCCAATTTGCAGGTATCCGTTTACTACCTGAAAATGATTCATACAATTGTGACGTATGATTCTTTGGGCTTCCAGTAATTTTTCTAAACAGTCTATTTCTGCCACACATTTCACACCTTATTGTCCAATTTAATACAATAATTCACCGTCGTATCTATAATTTACCATTCCTGAGGCAAAATTGAAAGCCCCGGTTTAACCGGGGCTTACCATTACATAACAGCTTCGGAATAAATGCTTACTTGTTTCTTTTCTTTTCCTTTACGTTCAAACTTCACATATCCGTCAATCAGGGCAAAGAGTGTATCATCCTTACCAATACCTACGTTTTGACCGGGATGGATTTTAGTACCTCTTTGTCTAACCAGGATATTACCGGCAGTCACAAACTGCCCGTCGAAACGTTTTACACCAAGGCGTTTAGCCTCACTGTCCCGTCCGTTACGTGAACTGCCCACCCCTTTTTTGTGAGCAAAAAGTTGCAGGTTCATTTTTAACAGCATTTGGTCCACCTCCTCTTGCTGACCTTCAGATACTGTCCGTAACTCTCCTCAATACATAGGAGTCCAAGTTCCATGGTATGCATAATGACCTGGGCTTTGGTCATTTCCTCAGCAGAAAGAATATCTGGTAACCAGCATTCCATATAACCTTCTTCCAACTGCCACTTTGGCTTTACAGTCAAGTAGGCGTCTAAGCCGAGAAGGGCTGTCTGGGCCAGAACAGAAACACTGGCACACACAATGTCCTCTCCAGGTTCGGCCATGCCGGCATGACCTTGAATGATAAAACCCTTTAACAGGGAGTCATCAACATAAATTTCCGCGTGTATCATATTAGGCCATAATCTTTTCTACAACAACTTTTGTAAAGGGCTGACGATGACCCTGGGTTCTGCGGTAATTCTTCTTGGGCTTATATTTGAAAACAATAATCTTATCACCCTTACCATGCTCTAAAACCTTTAAAACAGCCTTAGCACCTGGTACTACAGGAGTGCCGACCACAACTTCGCCATCCTTAACAACAGCTAAAACTTTAGTAATTTCTACCGTTTCCCCTTCAGCTGCCTGAAGCTTTTCAATGTTTAATACATCGCCTTCCTGTACCTTAAACTGCTTGCCACCGGTTTCAATAATTGCGTACATTTTTACACCTCCCTGTCCTAGACTCGCCATCTCCTAGGTAGCTTAATGCGTTTATAACCCGAGTTGTGCGGTTTGGCAGGCCTAAGCGCCTACAATATGAAAGAGTATCATAGATGGCTGAAGATGTCAAGGATACTCTGATCAGTTGTCAGTTGTTAGTTGGTAGTTGGCAGTGATCCGACGTCCCCCGTTTCCCGCTTCCCGATACCCGATATCCGACATCCGAAGAATTAATATTATGTATCTATGAAGTATCGCTATCACTATCGGTGGTCGGTTGTTGGAAATCGGTTAACGGTTCACGGTTAACAGTAAGCGGAAGTCGGTAATCGGTATTCGGATGTCGTCTTTATGCTTCTTTAAGCACTTTTCCCTTCGCATAAGTACGGTATACTTTTAAGATCTCCACGTACACCGTTTTCCCCAGGAATTTGGTCCCGTTTTCCACATCAATAGGATAACTGTTGATGTTTATAATGCTGTTTTGCGGCATTTTAGGATTCACTTCATTTATTATGGCCTTAAGCACTTGCCCTTCTTCCACAGGCACAAGGAAATTGGCAAAATCTTTCACGTTGCCGGCGGTTTTCACCTCATAATGCTCTAAATGAAAATGTTCTTTGCTTTTTACAATTATCTGTTTACCCAGTCGTTGTTCCAGGTTTCTCAGTTCACCGGCTCCTGGATCTGTTAGGAGTGCCGTTACACGAGGGTGGGCTTCCACCAGCAGGGTATCGGCGGTTGTCCGGGCTGCTACCTCTTTTACTTCATTTTTAAGGGAAAGGAGGATAGTCTCCTCTGAAAGTACCTTTCCTTTGCCTTCACAGTAAGGACAGCATTTTTCCAAAGTACTGGAAAGAGACTGGCGGACCTTTTTACGGGTCATTTCTACCAATCCCAGAGGAGTAATGCCCAGAATGTGTGCCTTTACCTTATCTTTTTTCAATTCTTCCTCCAGGACTTTTAGGACCTGCTCTTTGTGCTGGGCGTCGTTCATATCGATGAAATCGATGATAATAATTCCGCCTATATTTCTTAAGCGCAGCTGACGGGCTATTTCCTGAGCAGCTTCTAAGTTGGTTTTGAGCACGGTATCGGCTAAATCCGTACTGCCCACGAATTTTCCCGTATTCACATCAATGGCCGTTAGGGCTTCCGTCTGGTCAATCACAAGATAGCCGCCGCTTTTCAACCACACCTTCCTTTTCAAGGCCTGATACATTTCATGATCTATGGCATATTTTTTAAAAAGATTATTGGTATCACTTAGGAATACCTTTCCCTTAAGATGGGTATCCGTGGCATCCAAGAAATCAATAATCTTTTCAAAAACAGGCCGGGAATTCACACTTAAACGCTGGACATCAGCAGTAAAGACGTCCCGTAAAATACGCTGGACCAGTTCCAGGTCTTTATGTAAAAGAGCAGGGGCCGAGACAGTTTGAGCCTTGTTTTTTATGCGCTGCCAAATCCTCATAAGGCTTTTGATATCCTGCTCCAAGTCTTCCCTGAAAGAACCTTCGGCAACGGTACGGACGATCACTCCCATGCTCGGAGGCTTAATTTCTTCGGCAATTACTTTAAGCCTTTCCCTTACTTCATCGTCCTCAATTCTCCTGGAAATACCCGTATAATCCACGGTAGGCATAAGTACTAAATAGCGTCCCGGTAAAGTGATTTGGGTAGTCACCCTGGCCCCTTTTGTACCCACCGGTTCCTTGGCAATCTGGACAACAATCTCCTGTCCTTCTTTTACGATGTCGCGAATATTAGGGCGAACACCCTCTTTCACAGGAACATGCACTTCATCCTGCAATAAAACGTTGGCTAAAGCGTCTTCCACATACAAGAAAGCATTCTTCTCCAGTCCTATATCGACAAAGGCAGCCTGCATACCGGGCAGCACATTCTGGACCACACCTTTATAAATATTGCCTACCAGGCGCTGGTTGAGGGCTCGTTCTACATAGATTTCTACCAGCTGCCCCTCTTCCAGTACAGCTACTTTCGTTTCTTTTTCTGCAACTTGTACGAGTATTTCTCTGTACATCAATGGTCACTCCCACTCCAAAAACGACTTCCCGTGTTCCGACTTCCGAATTCCGACAAACCGTAAATGACAGTAATTCTAAACCTGAACTGTTAACAGTTACCATACTCATGAAAGACGTCAGGCTCCGGACACGGGTCACTGACAAATTTACTCCCTAAAATCGGATGTCGGCTTGCGGACAATCGTAATATCATTCCTCCATAGGAGTCTTAATTCTGTCACCCTGGCGGATGAACAAACCCTGACGGTGAATACAGACAAAGGGGCCCAGGGGGATTTTTCCTCTATCTCTTAAGATTTGCAGTACTTCATCAGGTCTGACATTACCCTCACTGCCGGTTTGCAGGTCCATTTCCAACCATAAAACATTATCTTCTACTTTCCCCTTTAAATCAAAAATACCTTCCCTGATATTCACTTCCCGGGGGCCCTTCTTTCCCTGCCGTGTAATGGAAAAAACAGACTCAGCCAGGATGGCGGAAATTGTGTCATCCACCTGCTCCTGGGACACTGGATGGGGCAAAGGGCTCTTCACTTGATACCGGGCCATATTAATCCGGGCGGATAAACTTTCTTCCCGGTTTTCTAATTTCTTGATCTCCATGAGCTTGAGTCCTGGTGGCAAAGCCGTCTCCAACCTGGAACGGATTTCTTCCAGGGGCAGATCCTCTCTCAATTCTATATCCAGGTATTCTCCTTCACTGGTTACCCCTACAGCCAGGGCAGAACCAAAGGAGAACTTAGGATGGGGATTGAAGCCCTCTGAAAAGGCCAATGGCAGGCGGGCCCGGCGAAAGGCCCTTTCCATAGTCCTGGCCATGTCCAGGTGAGAAAGGAAACGTCCCTCCGATGTTTTAGCGTATTTAACGCGTATGAGCATGGCCTTCCCCACCTTTCCTCAAAATCATCGCCACGTCTAAGTCCTGGCATATACCACAGACAGTACAATGTTGGAAGCGGCAGTCTCCAGTTGTAGCAGTCTGGTAAGCCTTTTCCCTTTCCGACCAGAGATATTTTTTGGTCACTCCCATATCAATATGGTCCCAGGGTAGGACATCATCATAAGACAACTGTCTATTGGCTATCTCTTCTACATTAATGCCAAGCTCTTCAAAGACCTTCATCCAGGTCGTAAACTGGAAGTGTTCCGACCAGCTGTCAAATTTGCAGCCCTGCCGCCAGGCTTCTTCCAGAACCCTCGACATGCGCCGGTCACCTTTGGCAAAAACTGCTTCCAGGAGGCTTAAGGAAGCATCATGATAATTATAGGTTATTCGCTTATCCCTTATTTTACTTTTTAAAAACTGCTGTTTCTCTTTTAAAAGCTCCAGTTTATCCTGGGCTTCCCACTGAAAAGGTGTATGGGCTTTGGGGACGAAGGAAGAGACACTAATGGTGACCTTAGGCGACTTATGGCCATTCTTTCTCCTCTTAATGCAAAGGCCTATGTCTAAAACCTTTTGGGCCAGAATGGCAATTCCTTCAATATCCTCAAAGGTTTCCGTGGGAAGACCAATCATAAAATACAGCTTAATCTGTGACCAGCCTGCTTCAAAAGCGGTGGCAGCTACTTCCAGGAGGTTTTCTTCGGTAACTCCTTTATTAATGACATCACGCAGGCGCTGGGTTCCCGCTTCGGGGGCAAAAGTCAATCCCGTTTTTCGGACACGCTGAACCTCTTGCGCCAGGTTCATAGAAAATGAGTCTACCCTCAGGGAGGGCAGGGATACCCCAATACTTTCTTTCTGGTACTTATCCAGGAGTTCCCGTAAAAGGGGCTCCACACACGTATAGTCACTGGTACTCAGGGAGGTCAGGGAGATCTCATTATATCCCGTACTTTCCACAAGTTTTTCCGCCTGTCTTTTTAAAACTTCCTGACTCCTTTCCCGCACGGGCCGGTAGATCATACCGGCTTGGCAAAAACGGCAGCCCCTGCTGCAGCCCCGCAGCACTTCCAGCATTATGCGGTCATGGACCACTTCCATATAAGGGACAAGGGGTTTCTCCGGGAAATAGGCCTCGTCCAGATCTTTGACCACTCTCTTGACTACCTTAGGCGCAATACCAGGTTCTTTCACTTTAATCTCCCGCAGCTTTCCAGCATGATCATAAAGTGGTTCATAAAAGGCAGGAACATATACACCCTGGATTTGGGCCAATTCCTTAAGGAGTATTTTTTTCTCCTGCCTACCCTGGTGTGCCTCCCGGTGTTTCTTCATCAGTTCAAAAATTTCAAGAATAACTTCTTCTCCCTCGCCAATGACAAAGAAATCGAAAAAATCAGCCAGGGGTTCAGGATTATAAGCACATGGTCCCCCGGCCATAATCAAAGGGTATGAATCATCCCGTTCCTCTGCTTTTAACGGTATACCTCCTAAATCCAACATGTTCAGGATATTGGTATAACTCATTTCGTATTGCAGGGTAAAACCGATACAGTCATAATCCCTTAAAGGCCGGTAGGATTCCAAGCCAAAGAGGGGAATATTTCTTTCCCGCAGCTCTTTTTCCATGTCGGTCCAGGGCGCAAAAGTTCGTTCCATCAAATAATCGGGCTGTTCATTAACTAAATGATAAAGAATACGTAACCCCAGGTGGGACATCCCTACCTCATAGAGGTCAGGGAAAGCAAAAAGGGTACGAAGCTTCACCGTCTCCCAGTTTTTTTTCACTACATTGTGTTCATTTCCTACATAACGTAAAGGTTTGGTTACTCTTGGCAATATTTCGTTTTCCAAAACCTGTTTCAACTGGTTCAAAAGTAACTGCCTCCTCAAAACTATGATTTTTTTATATCTTTATCTATTATGAATAAATAACTCATAAAAATAAACCGCTACGTCTAATATACAATTCTTTCCTGCAAATGGCAATCTCCAATAAACCAAGTATGGGTTATTATGTTTTCCGATCACTGACATCCGATATCCGCTATCCGAATAAAACTAAAAAGGCAAAGAAATAAAGAAAAACTACTAGCCTCAACGGTAGTAGCATAAAAAATATACTCTAATTAAATACTGGGAATAAATCAAATAGTTAGTGAATTTAGACTAGACTTTGGAACTTAGGGATGGTTAGACTATTCTTCTCCTGATGGTCCTGATTGCTATTTCATGTTCGCCTAATACCTGGGTAATGGATAAATTATTCTCCATAATACTGTCGAGTTTTTTGTTGACTTCGGTCTGGAATTCTGTAAGTGTAGCCGTCTGTTCCTGGATCACATTGACTTTTCTTTCCAGGGAATCAAATTTTTCTTCTAAGGAATCAAATCTTCCTTCTAAGGTGTCAAATCTTCCTTCTAAGGCGTCAATTCTTCCTTCTAAGGAATTAAATCTTTCTTCTAAGGTGTCAAATCTTCCTTCTAAGGCGTCAAATCTTTCTTCTAAGGTGTCAAATCTTCCTTCTAAGGCGTCAATTCTTCCTTCTAAGGAATTAAATCTTTCTTCTAAGGTGTCAAATCTTCCTTCTAAGACGCCAAATCTTTCTTCTAAGGTGTCAAATCTTCCTTCTAAGGAATCAAGTCTTTTACCAATCTGTTCATTGCCTGTTTTGACCGCTTTGACATCTTCCTCAATAGCGGTTATCTTTTGTAACAAAACCTCCAGTAAATCCCGGTCAGTCATACCCATGCCTCCCCAAAAAATTTGTAGGGGAAGGATACCCCACAATTAAAATTATACCGTTTTTCTTACTGGAAATAGAAACATTATTTTTCGACACAGCAATAATACTACCAACTGCTCACTGTGAACTGCCAACCCGTTCACGTTTTGCTACTACTCACGGGCATGAACAGTTTAGCAGGATCCAGGGGTTCATCCTTGTTCATGACTTTAAAATATAGCTGGGGATGGGCAGATTTTCCTGTTTTGCCAACCCTGGCAATAACCTGCCCCTGGGAAACTTTGTCATTTAAATTTACCAGTATCTCCTTACAGTGAGCATATTTACAGACGATGCCTCGTTCATCAGTGATCTCCACCACCCGTCCCAATGTTTCCTCATTGGCAATGAGGGTAACCACGCCACTTAAAGCCGCCTTGACAGGAGCACCTTCGGGCGCAGCAATAACAATCCCGTCATGAAACGTCTGGGAATTATCAGACCCCACAACCCAGCCAAAAGGTTTCGTGATCTGCCCGGACACGGGCACAGTCAAGGGCCCCAAATCTTCCTGTTTTCTTACTGTTTCAAAGGCGGCCCGTTCAAAACTGTCACCCCACAACCCCACTTTAGAAAAGAACTTCAGTACGGGCTGGATATCATAATCTTCTGTAAACCAGCTTCTTACCGTGCTTTGTACCGTGGAAACAAAAGATCCCTCAAACTGGAATATTCCCCATACTAAGAAAAAAATCACAAGGGAAGCTAGGGTCTGCCATAATATTCTTGTAAAGCGGCCGCTCTTTTTCAAACCTTCCCAAGGTGACTTACGCTTTTGGTAGTAGGACCGGTAGTTATACTTCCCCTCTGGTTCCCACAATTTACCCATGGTCATCCCCCTTAAATAAGGTCTTTTACCTAAAGTATATTGTCCCTGTATAAATTATATGACTAGCCCTCTGGATATTATTGACTTCCTCTCAATTACTGGCTAGAATGAGCTAAACTGGAGGTGTTAGCTGTGTCGAATTTCATTCATGCACTAAAGAAAAAGGTATTTCTGGGGGATGGTGCCATGGGGACTATGCTGGCGGCCTTAGGACTCCCGCCTGGGCAGAGTCCAGAACTATGGATGCTGGTACATCCCGAGACTATTAAAAAGATTCATCAGGCCTATTTGGAAGCGGGTTCGGAAGTAATCCAGACCAATACGTTCGGAGCTAATGCCATCAAACTCAAGGAATATCACGCCTCTTCTCTGGTTAAGAAAATTAATATAAAAGCAGCTAAACTGGCCAGAGAGGTGGCAGGAACAAAGGCTTTTGTCGCCGGAATTGTGGGACCAAGCGGTCACTTTCCTGCTCCCCTGGGTGATATAAGCTGGACTGAACTTGTGGAAGTCTTCGCTGAACAGGTACAGGCCCTGGCCGAGGGGGGTGCCGACTTTATCTTCTTAGAAACCTTTTCGGACCTGGGGGAGGCCCGGGCTGCCCTTTATGCCGCCAAACAGTACACTTCTTTGCCTGTAGCCTGTTCTTTAACTTATACAAAAGGCCGTACCCTTACAGGGACCACCCCTGAGGTCGCCGCCGTAGTCTTAGAAGCCATGGGGGCTGACCTTTTGGGCGCCAATTGTTCCACGGGCCCTGAGGAATTACTGGAGGTAATGGCTGCCTACCGGAAAGCTACCAGTTTACCACTCCTGGTAGAACCTAATGCTGGTATGCCCGAGTTCATTGACGGAAAAACGGTTTATAAACTTTCCCCCGGGATGATGGCACGTTATGTAGAACCTTTTCGTCAACTGGGTGTGAACCTGATCGGTGCCTGCTGCGGCAGTACGCCAGAACATATTAAAGCCATGTCCCAGAGCTTTATTTCCCGGGAACCTGTACTGGCCCCTCCCCGCACATACCCTACCCGCCTGGCCAGCCGTACCCAGGTAGTCTCCCTGGGTGCAGGTGAGCTGCCTTTAATGATTGGTGAGCGCATAAATCCCACAGCCCGCAAGGCAATAGCCGAGGCCTTCCGGCAAGAAAACTGGGCCTTACTGAACGAGGAAGCCATAAACCAGGTAAAGGCCGGGGCCCTGGCCCTGGATTTAAATGTGGGGGTACCCGGTTTGGATGAAGGTCATCTTTTGACCCAGGGAGTTCATCATCTGCAGCTGGCCCTGGACGTTCCCCTGGTCCTGGACTGTACCAATCCTGCCGCTCTGGAGAGGGGTCTCCAGGAATATCAGGGCAAAGCCCTGATTAACTCTGTCAATGGCGAGGAAAAGAGCCTGGCCAGCATCCTGCCCCTGGCCAAGAAATACGGGGCGGCTGTCCTGGGCCTAACCCTGGATGAAAGAGGCATCCCAGAGAAAGCTGAGGACCGTTTACTTATTGCCGAGAAGATTGTCCAGCGGGCTAAAGCCTACGGTATAGCCAAAGAAGATGTCCTCATTGACTGCCTGGTCCTGACAGCTGCCACCTCGCCAGCTATTGCCATGGAAACTGTGCGGGCTATCCAGTTAGTGAAAGCCCATTTAGGGGTCTCCACTGTCCTGGGGATAAGCAATGTTTCTCACGGTCTTCCCCAGCGCTCCTGGCTCAACAGCACTTTCCTGGCCATGGCCCTTGGCGCTGGCCTGGATGGAGCCATCGTCAATCCCCTGGACACACGGGTAGGGGAAACTGTGGCTTCTGCCGCCTTAATCACAGGCCGTGACCCCGGTGCCCAAAACTATTTAATCACCAGCGGTAAAGCCACTCCTTTACCTCAAGAAGAGAAAGGCCTCACTGTCTCCGACACAGAATGCTCCCTGGAAACCCTTCATGAACTGATTATGCGTGGACAGCAGGACCAGGTTGTTAACCTGCTGCAAAAGTTAGTGGCAAAAACCGATCCCCTTACCATCATTAATGAGGGGATCATCCCTCCTTTGGAGAAAATCGGTGAAAGCTTTGCCAGGGGTGAAGTCTTTTTGCCCCAGCTCATGCTTTCCGGTGAGGCAGCCAGAAAAGCCTTTGAACTGTTAAAAGAACATCTTCCCGGACAAGCCATGGAGCACAGGGGAACCATCGTCCTGGGCACAGTAAAAGGCGATATCCACGATATCGGTAAAAATATTGTCCGTGCCCTCCTGGAAAACTACGGGTTCAAGGTAATAGATTTAGGAAAAAATGTCCCTGCAGAGGATTTTATTGAAGCTGTCAAAAAAGAAGGAGCCCAGGTTTTAGGATTGAGCGCCCTGATGACCACCACCATGGTGGAAATGGAACGGGTGATCCAAGAAGCAAAAAAAGAGAATCTCCCGGTAAAAATTATCGTGGGGGGTGCCGTTGTTACCGAGGATTATGCCAAAAGAATCGGGGCCGACGGTTACGGCAAGGATGCCGTAGAGGCCGTAAAAATAGTGCAGGCCCTTCTGAAGGTAACCGGGGTCCACTAAGATGAACCTGGTACAACTCCCTTTAAACCTTGCAATTAAGGAGATTTTCCCTTTCCTGGGCATTACATCCGACACCCGCCTTGCTCCGGAACTACTGGACCTTCTCGAGCAGTACCTGGGAGTGGTAAAAGAATTGTCTAAACCCCAGGGGCTCTGGCAAACTTATGTTGTAAAAACTATCTCGCCGGAACGGATCACCCTGGAGACCAGCCCTTTGGTCATTGAAGGAAAGAAGACCGTACTGCATTTTGTCACGTCCGCGAAAGTATCTCTTCTGGCGGTCACCCTGGGAGGCAGGATAGATAATTTATTGGCGGAACTGGGCCAAAAGCATCCAGCCCACGCTCTCATCCTGGATGGAGCGGCCTCTGCCGCTGTGGAGACTTTAGCCGAACAGCTAGACCAGCATATCTCCCGGGAAATAAGACGGCAGGGTTATTTCCCCACGGCTCGTTTCAGCCCGGGCTATGGCGACTGGCCTCTTTCCTGGCAAAAGGCTTTTCTGGAAAGTATAGACGCTAAAAGAATAGAGCTCGGTGTCACTTCCCATTGCCTCCTGAACCCGGTGAAATCCATTACTGCGGCCATCGGCTGGAGCCGTATCCCCGTGGAACGCAATTACGAACTGCCGGCACGCAAGAGACCCTGTCAGGGTACCCTTTCCTGCCAGCATTGCCCCCTTGCACCTGTTTGCCAGAGTAAGGGAGATTAAAAAGCACCTTGACACTTCCTCATCCATTCCCTTATATTTAAGGGTAATTGAAAGAGAAAAGGGGAGTGTGAGATGATCGTCTCCGTTGTGGTTTGCAGCTCGGATACAAGAAAACGGAATAAAATCACCTCTCTTTTGCAGCAAATGGGTTTAACCATTGTGGGCGAGGCCTCCGATGGTCCCCAGGCCCTGCGCCTTACCCGCTCAGCCCGGCCCAATATTGTGGTGGTAGATGTAGAATTATACCAGTACGGCGAGCTGGAAGCCGCTCTCATCATTGCCAGGGAAAAGTTAGCCCCTGTAATTCTGGTAACCTCCCCCTATCACCAAGAAGTAATCAATGCCATTGAAGAACACTATATCATGTCCTACGTGGTAAAGCCTGTAAACAGGTGGTCTATGGAATCCAGCATCCGCACGGCCCTGGCCAATTTCCGTAAAATGGAACAGATGGAATTGGAAATCAATAAACTAAAAGACACCCTGGAAACGCGGAAACTGGTGGAACGAGCCAAACACATCCTCATGCGTGATTTAAAGCTTTCAGAACCTGAGGCCTTCCGTCGTTTGCAAAAACAGAGTATGGATAAAGGCATACCTATGAAAGCCCTGGCTGAAGCCATTATTCTTAATGACGAATTAAAAGGTCCTCAATAAAGAGGATTCAGGAATACATTATATTCCCTGATATCTACTTGCATTTTTCACATTCTTTGCTAAAATAAAGGATAACAAAAACATATATTCCATCAGATACGAGGAAGTATCTTAAAACTTGGACAATGACGTCCGGTGAACAAACCTTGCGGGTTTGTTCCTGGACGTTTGTTCTTTCTTAACGAAAGATTTAGGTTCTCATGTTAATTAACAGCAACCATAACCACAGTGTAGTGGTCTTGCCTTCAAGAACAAGGGCGTTCTTAACAAGCGGGGCTAATTTCCCGGGTTAAGAATGTCCTTGTTTATTAATTTCTTAATTTTTAAGGAGGAATATCAAAATGAAAAGAAAAGTTCTAATCCCTTTCTTGCTTACCTTACTGAGCCTCACTTTTTCCTACCCCCTTTGGGCCGCTGAACCTACCGTAGCTGACGTAGTGAAGAGCATCGATACCATATGGGTCATGCTCGCTGCCTTTTTGGTCTTCATCATGCACGCCGGTTTTGCTATGGTGGAAACAGGTTTTACCCGGGCCAAAAATGCAGTAAACATTATTATGAAAAACCTGCTCACAGTAGCTATTGGTGTGATCACCTTTTATCTGGTCGGCTTTGCCCTCATGTTTGGTCAAGACGTAGCAGGGTTCCTGGGGATAACCGGTTTTGCTCTCCAGGGTGCTGATGAAGCGGCATTTACCATTCCTTTGGAAGGTTTCTGGTTCTTCCAGGCTGTTTTTGCCGCTACGGCTGCCACCATTGTCTCCGGTGCTATAGCAGAACGGACCAAGTTTATCGCCTATTGTCTTTTTACTGTGGTCATTACCTCCCTTACTTATCCCATCGTGGGCCACTGGATCTGGGGCGGCGGCTGGCTCTTCCAGAGAGGCTTCATCGATCTGGCCGGTTCCACAGTAGTCCATAGTGTTGGTGGGTGGTCAGCCTTAATGGGTGCTTATCTGGTGGGGGCACGTCTGAATAAGTTTACCCCTGACGGCAAGATCAATGTTATCCCCGGCCATAACATCCCTCTAGGGGCTTTAGGTGTCTTCCTTCTCTGGTTCGGCTGGTTCGGTTTTAACCCCGGAAGTACCCTTTCCGGCATGACACCTGATATCGCCCACATTGCCACTACCACCCTCCTGGCAGGGGCAGCCGGTACCATCAGTACCCTGGCCTATACCTGGCTGGCCTACGGCAAGCCCGATGCCAGCTTAACTTTAAACGGTGCCCTGGCGGGTCTGGTCGCCATCACTGCCGGCGCCCAGGTAGTGACAGCTGCCGGTTCCCTGGCAATCGGTGCCTTAGCCGGTATCGTCCTTGTAATATCGGTAGGTTTTGTGGAAAAGGTAATGCGCATTGATGACCCCGTTGGTGCCATTTCCGTCCATGGTGTCTGCGGCAGTTTTGGCACCCTCTGTGTAGGCCTCTTTGCTAAAGAAACCGGTTTGCTATATGGAGGCGGCATGGCGCAGCTTATCACCCAGGCCATTGGTGTATTCAGTGTGGCTGTCTGGTCTCTACTCCTGGCTTACCTGGTGTTCTCCCTGCTGAAGGCAACTATCGGCATCCGTGTCACTGCCGAAGAGGAATTGGAAGGTCTGGATTTGGGCGAACACGGTTTAGAAGCTTATGAAAACTATTCCCTAAGTCCCAAAAACATTGCGGCAACCTCTCTGGTGAGTAAGTAGATGGCCTTTGCAAACGACTGCCGCCATCCGACTTCCGACTGCCCACTTCTCCATAGATTGAATGATGTATAGTACACTGCTTATTACCTCAAATTGAATGGAGGTTTACTTATGAAAAAGATAGAATGTATTATCAGGCCTACCAAACTCGAGGACGTAAATCACGCTTTAAGTAAATTTGGTATCCATGGTATGACGGTTACCCAGGTTATGGGCTGCGGCCTGCAGCGGGGTCGTAAAGAAGTATACCGGGGAACTGCTTACGACATCCACCTCTTACCCAAGATAAAAATAGAAATTGTCGTGCCGGATCACTGGCTGGATGATGTTGTCGCCATTATCCGGGAAAAAGCCTATTCTGGTGAGATTGGCGATGGGAAAATCTTCATCTATACCGTTGACAACGCCATCCGCATCAGGACAGGCGAGCAAGGTGACGCTGCACTATAAGGTTTGATACACTATACCTCCCCTTTATTTCCCTTTCATCAGTTACCCTCCGGGGTAACTTATTTTTTGGAGCAGCGACAAATCTACTTGCGCAAGGAGAAACAGTATTGCTAAAATATACCTAATGTACAAATAATATTGGTCCTGAGGAGAGTGACGAAGATTGCAAAGATATACGAAAGAAGATGTCTTACGGCTGTGTAAAGAAAATAATGTGCGTTTTATCCGGCTGCAGTTCACGGACATTTTAGGAATTCCCAAAAATGTTTCTATTACCATTAACCAGTTGGAAAAAGCCCTCAACAATGAACTAATGTTTGACGGTTCCTCTATCGAAGGTTTTGTGAGAATTGAAGAATCAGATATGTACCTGTATCCGGATCCCAACACTTTCGTCATCTATCCCTGGCGCCCCATGGAAGAAGGTGCTGTGGCCAGATTGATCTGCGACATTTATAACCCCAACGGTACTCCCTTCGCCGGCGATCCCCGTTACGTCCTGCGTCGGGCCTTAAAAGAAGCTGCGGATATGGGCTTTACCTTCAATGTCGGACCGGAAGCTGAGTTTTTCCTCTTCCATACTGCCCCCGACGGGACTCCTACCATCAACACCCATGACAGGGCTGGATATTTTGACCTTTCCCCTGTTGACCTGGGTGAAAACGCCCGCCGGGATATGGTTTTGACTCTGGAAAAAATGGGTTTTGAGATTGAGGCCTCCCATCACGAAGTAGCCCCTGGCCAACACGAGATTGATTTTAAATACTCCGATGCCCTGGATATCGCCGATAAAATCATTACCTTTAAAATGGTCGTGCGCACTGTGGCCCAGCGTCATGGTCTCCATGCCACTTTTATGGCCAAGCCCATTTTCGGTGAGGCCGGTAACGGCATGCACATGAACCAGTCCCTCTTTAAAGACGGGAAAAATATTTTCTGGGATCCCCAGGCACCCGACCAGCTAAGCGAAACTTGCCTGCACTATATTGCCGGCATCATGAAACACGCCCGGGCCATCGCCGCCATCACCAACCCTACGGTGAACGCCTATAAACGCCTGGTACCCGGTTATGAGGCTCCTGTCTACATTGCCTGGTCTGCCCAAAACAGAAGCCCTCTCATCCGTATTCCGGCCAAACGGGGCCTTTCCACACGCATCGAGCTGAGAAACCCCGATCCTACCTGCAATCCATACCTGGCCCTGGCAGTAGCCCTCAAAGCAGGTCTGGACGGCATTAAAAATAAACTCCCGGCTCCTCCCCCCTGCAACCGCAACATCTATGAAATGTCACCCCAGGAACGGGAAGAGCTGGGTATTGAAAGCCTGCCCGGCACCCTCTACGAAGCTCTGCAGGAACTTTCCCGGGATGAAGTCATTAAAGAAGCCTTAGGTCCCCACGTATATAACCGTTACCTGGAAGCCAAGTACCAGGAATGGGACGAATACCGCACCCGAGTGCACCAGTGGGAAATCGACCGCTATTTAGCCACGTATTAATTAGCTGGCAGTTCGCAGATCGCAGTTGGCAGCGAGATTTTCGACAGCCGATTGCCGACTTCCGAATTCCGATTATAAATAAATTGTGATACAAAACAGAGCCTGCTAGCAGATTAAAGCTAACAGGCTCTGTTTTAATGAGAGGGCAAACTGCAAATTTTACCAGTCAATACTACCAACTATCAACTAACAACTAACAACTGAATCGCCATTTTGCTACATATTCCCTATAGGGCACCTTATCAGGAATACTATCCCTTCTTCCTTCACACACTATAAAAAACCTCTCGCTCAAGGAAGGACACCACGATGCCCGATAAGGATTGGCTCAAAAAATTTATACTACTAACTTCCCTGGGTCTTACAGGCTATTACGGGTTAACGTGGCTGGGAAGGAAAGTGGTAAAAACAGCCGGTACCAGCTTTCTTCACCGGTTAATGATAGACACTTATGAGGAAAATTTATGGGAGTTCATTTCAGCTTCCCGCAAAGTGGGCCTGCAGAACATTATCGAAACCAATCTGCGGAGCCAGGAAGGGGAAATGATTAACCGTCCTTTGGGAAGCCCCAAGAAGTTTCCTGGTCTGGATGGTTTGATGTTCAACTTTGCTCAACTGCACAAACTGCCTACAGACGAAGGGGCAAACATTGATACGGCCGCAATTATCGGCCCTCAGGCCAATAAACCCTTAAAAATCAGCATGCCTATCTTAATTTCTGGAATGGCTTATGGCCTGTCTTTGTCAGCTAAGGCCAAAATAACCCTGGCTAAAGGAAGCACCATGGCCGGGATCGCTACCAATACCGGAGAAGGACCTTTTTTATCTGCGGAAAGGAAAGCGGCAGAAAAACTTATTTTACAATATAATCGGGGTAAGTGGAACAAAGGGGAGAAAATTCTTAAACAGGCAGACGCTATCGAAATTTATATTGGTCAGGGGGCAGGGGGCGGGGTAGGTCATTATATCGAGGCAAAGCAAATTGATGGGAAAATCAGAAGGGCCATGGGACTAAAGCAGGGAGAGCAGGCCATTATCCACGCCACTCTGCCGGGAATAAAAAAACACAACTATCTTCATCATTTAACTGCCTATTTGCGGGAGATTACTGACGGTGTCCCTGTTGGAGTAAAAATAGCAGCCAGTAAATACATAGAGAAGGATTTAGAAATAGCCCTGGGGGCGGGGGTTGACTTTATATCAATTGATGGCTCCGAAGCAGGCTCCAAAGGGACTGCCCCTCTCCTGCAGGATGACTTTGGTCTGCCTACCTTGTTCGCTTTAATCAGAGCCAGCAATTATTTACAAAAGCATAACTTGAAAGGTAAAGTCAGTTTGATCATGGCAGGAGGATTTTACAATCCCGGACAAATGTTAAAAGCGCTGGCCCTGGGTGCAGACGCGGTATATATTGGCGCTATTGCTTTGTTCGCCATGAGTCATACCCAGGTCTTAAAGGCTATACCCTGGGAGCCTCCTCCCGCTCTGGTCTTTTACAATGGAGCCTTCCAGAAGAAACTTAATGTAGACAAAGGAGCTAAAAGTTTAGCCAATTTTCTTCTTGCCTGTAACGAGGAAATCAAAGAAGGTGTGCGGGCTTTGGGGAAAAAGAGCATCAGAGAGGTAGATAAAAACGACTTGTTTGCCTTAGATCCGTTTACCGCTAAAGCAATAGATATTCCCTTAGGATACAAAGAAATACCTTATGAAGGTCAATCTGAAAACTGACCAACGCTTCCCGTTTCCCGCTTCCCGGCACCCGAATGTTTTATTTTAGAAAATTTTGGAGCCTGCCAGCTAATAAAAGCTAACAGGCTCTTTTTTATGGGAGGGCAAACAGCAAATTTAACCAGTCGACACTACCAACTATCAACTAACAACTACCAACTAAAATCACCATTTCGCATACATATTCCCATAGGGCCGCTTGTTATAAGGGATAAGTTTCTTAAATTCTTTCTTCATAATTTCTTCGGCATCCAGTTTAAAGTAGGCTGCAAAGCGTCCTACGTATTTATTGAGAATAGTGTAGTCCTCCTCTTCCAAAGGGACCACTTTTACCTCTTTTCCCAACTGGTAGGGTTCCACTTCACCACGGAGATAGATAACACCCCCGTGCATACCTGCTCCACAATAGTCGCCGACAATTTTTTCCCCGGACTTCAGGTCAAGACCCAAAACAATTTGTACTCCACCAGCCATGTATTCGGCAAAGAAGTCTCCAGCCTTACCGCCTATGACAATAACAGGGTTCTTGTCCAGGTAACCCTTCATGTGGATGCCAACCCTGTACCCCACGTTACCCAGAACATAGATTTCACCGCCGCGCATGGCATAGCCCAGGGTATCCCTGGCATCACCGTGGATGACAATAGTCCCGTCGTTCATGGTGTTTCCTACACCATCCTGGGCGTTACCCAGGATTTCCAGGTGAAGTCCGTCCATAAAGGCAGCCATGTCATTGCCCGGGGTCCCTTTAATAATAATCTTTTGTCTTCCCTTGAGCCCGTCACCGATAAAACGGTGGCCGTTGACATTTTTGATGCTGATCTCCTGGGCCCCGTGGGCCATGGATTGTTTCACCAGTTCGTTTAACTCCTTGTATTTCATCCCGCGGGCATCGATTGTAATCATCTTCTGCTCCCTCCCGCCAACATTCTTTCTTTCCGTAATTCGTCGGGCCAGTCAATGTAACCAAAATCTTTCTTCAGTAATTTATCCTTAAAAGGCTTCACAGCAATTTTTTCGGAAATAAGACTGGTCAGCATGCCGATACGGTTAATCTCCTTCAGGGCAATATACCCTACAAGGTGATCATCCTTGAGAATTAGTTTACGATACACTTTATCCCTGGCATCCTGGAAAATGATTTCTTCATAATCGGAACCCTGGGCGGCCAGAATTCCTGCCGTGGTCATGGGGAATCCGAAAAAACCAATGGCATTCATGGCAAATCCCCCGGAAAAATTCACATCTGCTCCCGCCATATTTTGCCCTGCTACCTCGCCTTGCTTATAGGCATTGGGTAAAATGGGAATGACCCTGTCAACCTGGAGGATGGCGTCCCTTCCTTCGGTCACATCACCAGCTGCATAAACATCGGGAACACTGGTCGCCATTTTTTCGTCCACAAGAATGCCCCGGTTCACCCGTACAGGGGTGTTTTTTACCGGATCTGTGTTAGGAATAACCCCAATGGCTACGATGAGAAAATCGCATGCCAGTTCTTCCCCGTTGGCCAGTAGCACACCTGTTACGGCTTGATCCCCCAGAATCCGGGATACCGTCGTATTTAAAACAAATTTTATCCCGTGTTCTTCCATCACATCCTGGACGATACTGGCTGCTTTTTCATCAAGAATGGAACTGAGCACCCGGTTAGCCAGTTCTACCACTGTTACATCTACACCTGCATAATAAAGAGCTTCGGCCGCTTTCATACCAATAAGGCCAGCACCGATGATGACGGCTTTTTTACCAATACGGGCTACCTGCCCGATGGCCTTCACATCATCCCACTTTTGAAAGGTGTAGATATGCTCTTTATTCAATCCTTCCATGGGAGGAATAAAGGGTTTACCCCCTGTGGCGATGAGCAGTTTATCATAAGAAACTTCCGTTCCGTCAGCCAAAATCACTTTCTTTTGTTCCACATCAATCCCGGAAGCGGCCACACCGCCACGGAAGTTTACCCCGTATTTTTCGTAATAATCCCGAGGACGGTAATACATTTTATCATCGCTCACCTTACCAGCCAAGTAGTAAGAAATTAAGGGCCGGGAATAGGTATGGTACGGTTCGGCTGCAATGATGGTAATAGGGTTATCTGCATCAACTTTGCGAATTCCCTCCACAGCCCCGATGGCTGCGGCAGAATTGCCAATGATTACGTATTCCATATTTTCTCCCCTCCTTAAGCCCTAACCTGAGATTCTTCTTCCTTGTATAAAAGAGCCCCGTTGGGACAATGCTGGACACAGGCCGGCATCTCTTTCAGGCCGCTGCAGAGGTCGCATTTAGCGGCCACCTTTTTGCCCCGTTCGTCCTGGACAATGGCCCCGTGGGGGCAGACCAGGATACAGGTCCAGCAGCCCACACAGCGTGTTTCGTCATTGGTCACCACACCGGTTACAGGGTCCTTCTGCATAGCCCCTGTGATACATGCTTTGGTACAATTGGCCTCCTCACAATGGCGGCACTGTAAAGCGAAAGACAGGGGACGGTTTTCTTCCACAATTACCCTGGGCAAGGGACGGGGATTACTTTTCTTAAAAGCTTTTACAATATCGTTTTTATATGGTGAGTGAGCCGTGACACAATGAACTTGACACAAGCGGCAGCCCACACAGAACTCTTCCCTGGCATATACCCTTTTCATGAAAGTCCTCCTATTCTCCCACTGCACTGATCCCGAGAATCTGCAGTTCTTTTTCCGTCAAACCAATCCCCCGCAGCATCAGGCGGTTACCACGCAAGCTTTCGATGGCATTAATGCCCATGCCGCCCAGCATTTCCTTAATCTCATGCTTCCAGGCCCGCAGTAAATTGGCGGCCCGCTGGGCCCCAATTTCAGGGTTCAAGCGTTTGACCAGCTGGGGATCCTGGGTGGCAATCCCCCAGTTACACTTCCCTGTAAAACATTTCTGGCACATGTGACAGCCCAAGGCGATGAGAGCACCGGTAGCGATATAGACGGCGTCGGCCCCCAGGGCAATAGCTTTCACCACATCGGCGCTGTTTCTAATACTGCCGGCCACAACCAGGGAGACCTGGTTGCGGATACCTTCCTGCCGCAGGCGAGTGTCCACGGCAGCCAGGGCAAACTCAATAGGGATACCCACATTGTCACGAATACGCAGGGGGGCTGCCCCGGTGCCGCCGCGGTAACCATCAATGGCGATGATATCGGCACCCGCCCGGGCAATACCGGAGGCAATGGCGGCTACATTGTGCACAGCAGCAATTTTCACCGAAACAGGTTTTTCATAATTGGTGGCTTCTTTCAGAGAATAGATGAGCTGGCTCAGATCTTCGATAGAATAAATATCGTGATGAGGCGCCGGCGAGATAGCATCGGTACCTTCCGGTATCATTCGGGTTTCCGATACTTCCCGGCCCACCTTTTCCCCGGGTAAGTGCCCGCCGATACCGGGCTTGGCACCCTGGCCGATTTTTATCTCAATGGCTGCTCCCGCCTGCAGGTACTCGGGATGAACGCCAAAACGGCCGGAGGCTACCTGGACAATGGTATGGGCGCCGTATTCGTATAAGTCCTTATGCAGGCCTCCTTCCCCCGTATTGTAAAAGGTTCCTTCCTGTCGGGCCGCCCGGGCCAGGGATTTGATGGCATTTAAACTGATGGAACCAAAAGACATGGCGGAAAACATAATAGGCACTTCCAGCTCCAACTGAGGCGGAATTTTTTCTTTTAATTTTCCGTTTTCAATGACCAGGGAATCAGGTTTACGGCCCAGAAAGGTTTTTAATTCCATAGGTTCCCTTAAGGGATCAATAGACGGGTTCGTAACCTGGCTGGCATTTAAGAGCATATGGTCCCAGTAGATGGGGTAGGGCCTGTCATTGCCCATCCCTGTTAAAAGGACTCCCCCTGTCTCCGCCTGGATATAGATAGATTTGATAGCATCGGCGGTCCAGTTGGCATTTTGCCGGAATTCGTTGGGAGATTTCCTAATGGACAGAGCCCGGGTGGGACACATGACCACACAGCGCTGACAGTTCACGCAGTTTAACTCGTCGGCCAGCACCTCTCCCTCTTCTTCATCGAAGCGGTGGACTTCATTGGCACACTGCTGGACACAAACCTTGCATTGGATACAGCGTTTATTATCTCTTTCGATTAAGAAAGCCGGTGTCAAGTAGCTTAAAGTCATGCAGATCTTCTCCTTCTAGAGCTAAGAATTAATGGCTATACGCTCGTTCTCTCCTGCGGCAAAGTTGTAATTGACCTGGGCATTTTCCAAAAGACCAATGACCGGTTCACCGCCCCGGGGAGCCCATACTTTATCGGGTTTGGGACAGATTTCCCGGATGGCCGATTCTTCACTGGCCACATAGAGGAAATCTCCTTTGGTGGCGGCCACGGAGGGACGCAGTTTAATACGATCATTCAAGGCAATCATACCCTGTTTTGTACCCACCAGAATAGAGAAAGGCCCGTTTACCAGGAGACTGCCGTAAACAGCCCTGATAGCCTTCACCAGTTCCCGCTTCCCGGGTTCCATCCGGTTGATTTCCATCCAGAGTGGACTGGCCATGGCAGCCACTACCACATCCAGGGGCAGTCCCTGTCTTCTCATTAAGTAGTCAAAAATATAAGCCATGACTTCTGTATCTGTCTGTAACGTACATTTATAACCGTACATTTCCAGGAAACGCCTGTTGGTGCCGTAAGAGGAGATTTCCCCGTTATGGACAACGGATATATCCAGTAAGGTAAAGGGATGGGCGCCTCCCCACCAGCCGGGAGTATTGGTGGGGAAACGGCCGTGGGCTGTCCAGATATACCCTTTATACTCATCGAGGCGGAAGAACTCGCCGATATCTTCCGGATAACCCACCCCTTTGAAAGCACCCATGTTTTTACCGCTGGAGAAAATATAGGCTCCTTCGATTTCGCTGTTGACCTTCATCACAAACTTGACCACATATTCTTCCTCAGGCAAACCTTCCTGAATGACCATTTTGCTCTTGGGCTGGACAAAGTAACGCCAGATCAGGGGAACATCCTTGATGGTCTTGGTTTTACGGGTAGGAACAGGTTCGTCGAAAATGATGGTAAACTGCTTATTTAAAAGATTTTCCACTGTTTCTTTGACTCCATCGTCATCAAAGAAAAAATGGAAAGCATAATCATCTTTAAATTCAGGGTAAATACCGTATCCGGCAAAGCCGCCCCCCAGTCCGTTGGACCGGTCATGCATGATAGCGATGGATTTAATGATATCTTCACCGGAAAAACATTTGCCTTTTTTATTCATCATGCCGCTGATGGCACATCCTGATGGTATCCTGACAACTCCCTCTCGTAACATTACACTATGCCCTCCTTTATTTCCCATTCTGCCATAGAATCTCATAACACCATTTGTTTTGTTAGTCTATATTATAACAGTTTTAATCCCCATGGGAACGGGTTTTGAGAAGAAATAATGTATACAACAAAAGAATACTGTATACTGTTCTATAATAGTGTATGATGTATACCTCCTTGCTTTTGACACAGCCATCCAAAGTCCGATACCCGCAATGATAAAAGCACCCAACAAAAAAGAGCCTGTAGTTCTTATCTACAGACTCTTATTGATTTACTTAAGCAGTTCCGATAAGGGCTTGAATACCGTCTCAATAACCCTGGTGGGATTGGGTAATTTTATTCCCAGTACTTGCGGGATACTTAAGGCCATACCGGCCAGCAGGTACACTGAAAAAGCTACCAGTTCCCGCCACATTTTCTTCTTTACCAGTCCCGGCACCTCCAACAGGATAATGCCGATAAACAATAGGAACAGTAAAGCTATCATGGTTTTCATCCATCCTCTGTAAATTCACTTTTCTGCAAAGTTTATTCTTCCGGGGTACTGGCCCGCTTGGTTAAAAGGCCAATCTCCCGTACATAGGCTTCTACTTCAATGTTAACCTCCGCCTCCGCAAATTCCATATCCCACCGGTCTTTCAATTCCCGCCAGGCTTTTTTGTATTTCCGGTGGAAAGCCTCGCCAAAGCCGAAAATGTCAACGCCATACTCCTTCTGGGCTTTCTCCATGGTGATGAAAGCTCTTTTTTTAATCTCTTCCGCCATTTCCTTTTCCAGAACCTTTATCATCTCGGGTTTGGCCAAGTCCTCGTGGCTTTGCTGTTCTACCATGTCCCCTTCCATTTTCACCTTGACAGCGAAGTGCAGTTTTTTTCCGTCGTATTCCGGTATAACCTTCGTACTGCCCCGCCGGATTGTGATTGATACTTTCTTGTCCAGCTCACCGGGGTCTGGAACAGTAATTACTCCTTTCATGGGCTCACCCTTAAGCCAGAGCAGACCTCTGGTCTCGTCATCGTCCAGCCACCCAATCAGTTTTTCCTCTTTAAATACCCCTACACCGGAAATTTCCACCTGCTTATGGACAGGAAGTTTCATCTCCTGTCCAGGCCCTGGGGTAACCCCCGCTTCTTTTACTTCAACCCGGGTTACCACCGGCTGTACCCCCTTGCTGGCCAGCATCTCGGCCAATTCCCAAAGCCGCACAGAATAGTTGGTTCTCATCCTGGTCAAAAGATTAACGGCCTGGGCCGAAGTCTTCTCCAGGTCCGAATAGGTTTCCAGGAAATCTTTGGCCTCTCCTTTAGCCACCAGAACCCACATGATTTCCCGGGGCTCCCTGCTGCGCAGAAAGAAATTCGTAACCATATTTGTCCCCTTTCTGGCCATTTCTTCCCCTATAACCAAAAGCAGACAATGATCCCAGAAAATATCGCGGGGCACCTTTTTGGCTAAGTTTCTTGCAGCCTCCTCAATAGTCTTGCCTTCTGCCGAAACCACCCAGTTGGTGGCTTCTTCTCCCCTGCCTGCTGCTTCCTCTCCAGCAAAAGCGCCAGGTTCAGCTATCTGGACCGTGAGTCGGAGCCGGCCTTCTGCCGTCCAGTCAACTCCCGTCCCTAGCACAATGGCCATATCCGTAATTTCTTTCCGGTTCCAGCAGCCTGCCAGGGAACTGGTTAAAAAGATCAGCAAAAGGAGAACAGCAATTTTTTTAAACATTTTTCCTCCCCCCTTTTCCCCTGACCAGGGCAACCAGCAACAAGACCAAGGGGGTACCAGCCTCAAAGACTATTAAAGCATAGGGAGGCCAGACCCTGGCCAGAAAATCAAAGAGATCTACAATACCCTCATGGATAAGAATGGATAAAGCAACCAGGATTATCCCCACGGGCAGCACCAGAGGCCGGTAATCCTTTAGTTCCAGCCACTGGGCGCTGCCCAGAACGGCAGCGTAGTAAAACACCCCGACTTTGAAAAAGCCCCCAAGGATCCAGGCCAGCACAATAATTATCTCCAGCCTCCCCAGTGAGTTGTCAACGGAAATTAACCGGACAGCGTTAAAAACGGGAAAAATCCAGGCTCCCGTTAGGTTGGGACCAAAAATTAGCAACGTCTCCAGGATACTGGCCATTAAAAAGAAGCTGACCAGCAAAACAGACAGGGCTGCAACCCGGTGGGCCTCCCTGGGTCTGTTAAGATAAGGAATAATCATGGCAAAGGTAACAATTTCCCCCAGCCAGCTTGCAGGCGCTGCTGCCCCCTTTATAATGGGAAGGAGGCCGGTGTCAATAACCGGCAGCATCCTGGACAATTTCATATTTCCTGTAGACAAAATAAAAACCGTGGCCAATAGTACCGTAGTGGGGATTAATAACTGATTAGCCCGGCTTAACACCTCCAGCCCGTTACGGACGGCATAGGCCGCCACAACCACCACCACAATGTGAAAAACGCTGATAGGAGTATCGGGCATTATCGCTGTAGCCAGAAAGACGCCATATTCCCTGATCACCAGGGCATTCATGTGCAGAAACCACCATATATAGAGAAAACCGACAATTTTCCCCGGTATTTTACCTAGAATTTCCTCCGCGTATTCAAACAGGGTTTTCCCCGGAAAACGGAGGCTTAAAGTTACCACTAGCCAGGCAATGAGCAGTCCTACCACGGTAGCAAAGATAATGGAGAGCCAGGCATCCTGTCTGGCAGACTTTACGGTAATAGCAGGGACACTAAGGACGGCTGTAGGCAGAATCATGCTTATCATTAACAAAATGGCCTGCAGACTGTTAATTTTACCCTTTTCCAGCATCTGACCTATCTCCTGCCTTTCGACATTTTTTCCGGCGAGGTTGGTTTCTGCCCCCGTCCCTGCCTTTGCTGGTTCTGTCCCGTCACCAGACGGGGACGGGACAGCATGGCCCACCAGGGTGCCCTTGAGACCACGTCTGCCAGGTCAGTACTGGCAGTTGGAGCTAGGGGAGACAGGTAGGGAACCCCGAAGGACCTTAGTGTGCACATGTGGATGGCAATGAAAGCAGCCCCGCTGATCATCCCAACCAGGCCTAACGTACCCGAGAGGACCATTAAAGCAAATCTTAACAAACGAAAGGCCATACTGGCACTGTTAGCCAATACTAAAGAGGCAATGCCTGCAAAGACCACTACAATGACAGTGCTGGCCGCGATGAAACCAGCCTGTACTGCTACCACCCCCAGGACTAAGACTGCCCCAATACTTACAACCTGGCCGCTGGACCGCGGCAGGCGGTTTCCCGCCTCCCTTAAAACTTCAAAAGCTACTTCCATGACCAACACTTCGAAAAATACCGGAAAGGCAACCACTTCCCGACGAGCGGCCATACCCAGCAAGAGGAGGGTGGGGAGTAGTTCGTGGTGGAAACTGAGCACGGCAATATACAGGGAAGGCAGCATAAGTGAAATAACCATGGAGGCAAACCGGATAAGCCGTACGGTCGAGGCAAACAAAAACCGCTGGTAATAATCTTCGGGAGCCTGGAGATACTCGACGAACAGGTTAGGTACGGTCAGGGCAACGGGGGTCCCATCCACCAGAATGGCCACTCGCCCTTCCAGCAGCATAGCTGCCAGTCTATCCGGTTTCTCGGTATGGTTAACGGTGGGAAAAAGACTCCAGGGATTATCTTCGATGAGTTCCTCGATGTAACCGCTTTCCAGGATGGCGTCAATGTTAATTTTTTCTAGTCGGCTTTTGACTTCTGTCACCAGCTTCTCATTTACAATACCTTCGATATAAACCAGGGCTACGTCAGTATCACTAACCTCGCCCAGCCTCAAAGCCTCAATTTTTAGGTTGGGGCTTTTTATTTTCCGCCGGATCAGAGCTGTATTGACCCGTAAGGTCTCCACAAAAGACTCCTGCGGTCCCCGCACCGTGGGCTCCGTTTCCGAGTCGGAAAGAGGACGGGCTTCCCAGCCCCTGGCCCCGTTAACCAGGGCGACAGCATGCCCGTCCACCAGTAAAACGGTATCACCGGATAGAATTGCGTGGATGATATCTGGCAACTTATACGTTTCCTTCAGCTGATGGATGCACAGGCCCCGCTGTTTGATGAATTCCAAGGCCCGGGCCTTGGTAATCTCCTGGCCGGGCACAGCCATTGGCACCTCCAGGGACAGAGCCCGTATAATTTGATCACTGATCTGGCCTGGGCCGGCCAGACCTTCTATATAGATCAAGGCCAGTCTGATCTCCTCATTCTGGGCAAAGACAAATTCCCTGTAAATCACATCACTGCATTTATCTAAAATGGCTTTAATTTGCTGGAGATTGGCTTCCAGGTCCTGACTCAAAACTAGGTTCTTTAAAGAATCATTATAGTCCTTTGCAAAGATCCCGCCTGGCACCCCGGTTCTGGTGGGCTTGCGAAACTTTTCCATTTTTTCCCTCCTTGCCCCTTTTAACTTGGGCTTCATTCAATCAGGCGTCTTTTCCTTTAATTTATTTTTTCTTAAAGGACCTTTTACTTTATTATCCTGTAAAGAATGAATGAATATGTATTTGGTTTGAAAACAACCTTGGGAAAAAAGATTAGGGGATACCACATTCATGGCTCCCCCTTTTTCTACTGAAGCAAATATCAACTTTTAAAAAAACGTTTGCTCCCACTTCCTGATTATTTACTGCCAACTGCAAACTGCCCATTGCGAACTGGGATCATCCTCCCGCCATCAGGTGAATAGCTTTAACATCGGCGCCATCGGGAATGATAGTGCTCTCGTATTCATTCTCCGGAACAGATAACCCGTCAATGAGCACAACAATGGTGGGAAAAGTATAACCTTTCCTCTCCAGCAGCTTTTTGACTGTGAGGCCCTCTTCCCAGGGGAAGTCTTCCCCGTTAACCTTGATCATGCTGTGCATCCTCCAGTCTTTTATAGGTATTTCTTCACAACCTCCACGACTTCCGGAAAGTCCATCCCCAGTCTTTCCAGGGTTTCCAGTTTGGGAACAGCGTTTTCCGTCCAGCCCCTCCGCTTATAAACGGCATCGCATAGTTTCTGGTACTGGTCTTCCCGGTATTTTCTTAAAACCGCTATCTTTTCTTCCGTCGTCTTGCCTTCGGGGTCAAAACCTACCTTTTCTTTTAACTGCTTATCGTATCTCTCCTGCCTGGATTCATACTCTTCAACTGTCACAGGTCCCATAGAGCGGTAAGGTACCTGGTCATGTTCCCGGGTGCCAAAACCCATTCTCAGGTTGAAAACCCTCTGGAAGTTATACACCCGCTCAGACTGGCTAATAAGATCTTCTTTCGTAATGTTCATGCCGGTAACGCCATTAAAGAGATCCACATAGTTCTGAACGTGTTCGGGTATTTTGGCAGGTTCTGCCGTGGTGCGGTTATTGGCAGGGACAATATCATTCCAGGGCAGCTTGCAGAGCCCGTTGAGACTGAACCAGGTCCGGAACATGGGGAAATAATGAAGGGCTTCGGCTTTATCCTCAAAAGTGGGAATCTGATTATTAACCATATCCATAAAAATCAACCAGGCTTCGTCATGCTGGGGTCCTTTGTTGGTCAGTCCGTACCCGCCCTGCTGGGCCAAGGATTCCTTAGGAAGATAGATAGAATACTCCAGGCCTTTAACTTCCATGCCGATGTCCTGTAAGAAAGCAGGATCTGCGCCGTACTCCTCTACGAAGAGCTTCTTCAGACGGCGCACACCCAGGCCGGCCATCTTGCCGAATCCTTCACCGCGGGCCATCTGATGCAGGACTTCCATAGCAGCTTCTGCATTGCCGAAATTGAGTTCCAGGCCTCCGGTGATTTCCTTGTTGATAATGCCGTTTTCGTAACACTCCATGAGAAAAGCCATAATGGTGCCAAAAGATATAGTGTCAATACCGTAGGTGTCACAGTAGAAGTTGTTTTCAATGATATATTCCGGGTCAAAGATACCACAAACAGACCCCACACCGGCTACAGTTTCGTACTCCGGTCCGTCCACCAGGACCTTCTGCCCTTTATAAGGACCGGTCTTTAATTCGAAAGCATTGATGGCCTTGGCACAGGACAGAGTACACCCGTACCAGCAGCCGTCATGCCCCGTCAGGTTAAAGTATTTGATAAAGGCGTCCGAAGTAATATTTTTAGCAGCAGGGTGGGAGCCAAACTTAAAGTTATTGACAGGCAGAATATCATAATCGTTCATGATCTTGGTAAGATAGGTGGTACCGCCGATACGCATCTTGTTCTGGGAATTGTCCAGGGTAGCAATCTCCTTATGAAGTTTAATCCCTGCCTTATCCAGGAGGGTCTTATCAGCGGGGTGATTTAAGTCACCTTTAATCCTGGGGCCTCTGACCACCAAGGCTTTAATTTTCTTATTTCTGAAGACCGTGCCAATACCACCCCTTCCCGCCTGTTTAATTCGTACAGCCTTTCTTCTTTTGTCGTAAAAAGAGAAATTAAGCATGCCGATGAGGGTATGCTCCGCCGCCGCCCCTGTAGAAACCACAGAAACATTTACTTTGTCCTCTTCGTTAGCGGCATACATTTCCGTAAGCTGTTCCACCAGGATATGACTGTTAACTGCCTCCTGGGAGGCTTCTTCGATCGTAATGGTTCCATTGACGCCATCAATAAAGACAATCACGTCCTGCTCAGCTTTACCCTGGATTTCCAAAGCATCAAAGCCGGAAAATTTGAGGAGGGGCCCGAAATAGCCGCCCACGTTACTGTCAATGACAGTATGGGTAAGGGGTGACAAACTCACCACATATGACTTACCGGCACCGGGGTACTGAGTAATACCTGCGATGGGTCCGGGAGCGATGATGATTTCATTCTCGGGATCATCCCATTTGGTATTTTCCGTAATACCATCCCATAACAGCTTGAGCCCAAAGCCCCTGCCGCCGATAAACTTTTCTTTCATCTCCTGGGAAACGGGCTTCTCCGCAATTCTATTTTCCGAGAGATTTACATACAGGGTACGGTTGGCATAGCCTTTCTCCACCTTGCCCGGTATATATTGAAACTGAGCCAGCAGCCTGTGCTTTTCTTTCAATTTCTCAACACTCATCTTTCTCGCCTCCTCCGCCGTCATTTAAGACACTTCTTCAATAAAAATGGCTCCCGTAGGACACTGCTTGGTGCAAATGCCACAGGCCACACACTTGAAGGGTTCCAGGTATTCGTGATGTTGGAACATGGCTCCCTCGGGGCAGAATCCTACACAGGCAAAGCAGCCTACACAGAGTTCTTTCTTTATTCTGATTATACCGTTCTTGTCCCGATAGATGGCTTGAGCCGGGCAAATCTCCATACAGACACCGCACTGGGTACAGGCAATAATGCTCGAACCCCCCTTCTCCCCAGTCTCGATTCTGATGGATGATTTTTCCCTGTTCTCCTCTTTAAAATAAGTCTTGGAACATAGATCCTCACAGAGCTGACAGGCAGTACACAACTCTACTTTTTTGGCCAATCTTTTCAATTTTCTTCACCTCCAGACAATTTTAAGAAAACCGCTTTGCGGCTTCGTTAACCGTAAACCGTGAACCGTTACCATAGTCCAGTGACCAGTGACCGGAAAACAACATTTGATAGCCGACTACTGAAGTCCAACCCAAAACCACTAGTAACTATGAACTAATAACTAATAACTTAAGTACTGCAAACTGCCAACTTTTATACTACGCTGGGTTCCACATACAAACTGCCCTCGGCGAAACGTTTGACCCCGTACATTTCAATAGGATATTGAGGTTCCAGGCCCAGCATAACCTCAGCCATCAATTTGCCCACCACAGGGGCCATCATAAAACCGTGCCCGGAGAAACCGGCTGCCACAAAGAAACCAGGCACTTCGGGAATAGCCCCCAAGATTTGGGTTTTATCCGGAGTTAAATCATAAAGACCGCTCCACTGGCGCACCACCCTTACTTCTTTAAGAACAGGCAGCATAAAGGTAATTTTGGCTGCCATTTCATGGAGGAACTGCCAGGTAGAATCCTCGTTAAAATCTTTAACCTCATGGGGATCACCCAAACCCATAAGAAAACCTCCATGAGGTACCTGCTGGCAGTAGGTGCCATGGTAAAAGGACATGACCATAGGTCCCAGCAGGGGTTCTACAGGTTCAGTTACCAGAATCTGGTGGCGTTCCGGATAGATAGGCAAATCTACGCCTACCAGCCGGGCCAACTGCCGGGTATAAGCACCGGCACAGGCGATAACCAGAGGTGCTTCAATAATACCGGCCGTAGTTTCTACCCCTTTGATCTTGTCGCCGTTCCGGGGCAGGTTAGTGACTTTGGTATATGTCAGAATTTCGACACCCAGTCGTTTGGCGGCCTGGGCATAGGCATCCGTAGTTTTGAAAGGATTACAGTGCCCATCTTTGGGACAATAGGTAGCCCCATGTAAGCCCTGGGTATTTAAATGCGGTACCATCTCTTTGACTTCTTCAGGAGTCACCCAGCACGAGGGAATACCCAGCCTATGCTGGAGCCCAATATTCTTATGAAACTGCTTCACCATTTTTTCCGTATAGGCCAGGAGCAGGTAACCACTCTGCTTAAATTCGATACTGCCCGAATATTCCAGTTCTTCTTCCAGGTTTTCCAGCATTTTGATGCTGTCACGGGCAAGAATACAGTTGGTTTCACTACCCCACTGCATGCGAACTCCCGCGCCACAGCGGCCGGTAGCCCCGCTGGTCAGGTATTTTTCCTCAACCAATACTATTTGTTTACAGCCCAACTTAGCTAAATGATAGGCGGTGGCACAGCCAACAATGCCTCCACCGATGACTACCGCTTCTGCCTTTTTAGTCATGGCTCTCCCCCCTTGCCAGTACGCCTAATTTAACAGGTACTGTCAGGGGACGGAAAGTGGTAAGTTTAATGTCGCCAACGTATTTGCCCGTAGCCCTGGCAATTTCCCCAGCAAGCAAAGCAGAACAGGTACGGCCCTGGCAGGGTCCCATGCCAACCCGGAGAAGACGTTTTAGCTGTTCCATGTCCGTTATGCCCCGGCTGATAAAGGAATGGATTTCCTCCAGGGTAACATCTTCACAACGGCAGATTATGGTAATTTCTTTTCCATTTGTGTACTCTGTTACTGCCATTTTATAGCACCTCCTTTATGCGAAAATGCCGCACTTCCATAGACAATTCTTTGGGCACAGCCAGCCAGACAATATTTGTACCGTCCATTTGCTTACCGCACTGGACCTTGACCACACGGCCATCGCCTACCCCCTGCCCTAAGCGGTTAACCGCTGTCACCACCTCACCCGGTTTGGGCAAAGGCAAGAATTCATAGGGCAGTTTTATTAAGGCCTCATGTTCACTGTACGTCTGGTCCACAACGAAGATGGCTAATCCCGGACAGCGATTGACACATAAGCCGCAGCCGTTACATCTATCATGGTTAATTTTCGGCCTTTTATTAATATCCACAAAAGGAGCAATAGCCTGCCGCGGGCAGCTGTGATAACAGGGATCACAAGGTATTTCCTGAAAACATTCGGCAATGGCCACAGGCCCCCGGGCTAACCTCTTCGGGGCCGGTAAAACCTGGGCCAAATCTTCCCAGGTGGGCACACCCTTTTCCGCTAACACAAGACCCCACCCTCCTTTAGGGCTGCTTTCTCCAGTCCTTTTCTGATTTTTTCTCCTACCGGTCCTGAGCGTAAATTCTCCAATTCCTTTAAGATCCTGGCCTTGCGGCTGTTAAAGTCAGGGGCCCAATATCCCAGGGCTCTGGCAGCATTGAGGCCGGTCAGAGCTCCTTCCATCATAGCTGCCGATGCTTCCTCGATGCCCCCTGCGTCACCAGCCACATAAATCCCCGGTACTGAGGTTTCCAAGTCTGCATTTCTTAAGGGAACATAACCGCTTAACTCGGGAACGTACTTCATGTCACAGCCTGCCTGCCAGAGAATTTCCGCCAGGGGACTTAAGCCCACAGAGAGGCAAATAACATCGACAGCAAATTCCTTTTCCGTCCCTGGTACGGGCTGCCATTTTTCATCCAGTTCCACAATGGTGGCACCTTCCACCTCTCTCTCCCCCCAGGCCCTCTGGATGGTGTGCCGGGTATAAATGGGCACACCGGCCCGTATTACCTTGGCTGCATGAACCCAATAGGCGCCAATCCGCGGTGCAGCTTCTACTATACCGGCCACTTCCACCCCGGCCTGCAGGAGCTGATAACTAACAATGACACCAATATTCCCTGCCCCTATCATCAGAACCCGCCGCCCGGGTTTAACCCCATACACATTTACCAGTGTTTGTACCGCCCCGGCACCATAAACACCGGGTAAATCATTATTGGGAAAAGGCAGGGTCTTTTCGGCTCCTCCTGTGGCTACAATGATTTTTTGGGGTTTGATTTTAAGAAATCTTTCATCTTTCTCCACTGTAACCACACCGTCTTTATAACAGCCCAGGGCCGTTGCAGCTGTGAGCACCTTGATGTTTTTTTCTTTTTCCACGGCAAGAGAAAGCTCCCGGGAAATACTGATTCCCCGTTCCGAGGCCTTCTGCTCTTTGGAACCAAAGAAACGGTGGGTTTGCTTGATTAGCTGTCCGCCCAAGTAATCATTTCGATCAATTATAACTGCCGAAGCCCCCAGGGAAGCGGCATGAAGGGCTGCCGTCAGGCCCGCCGGACCTCCGCCAATAACACAAATTTCACACGCTAGCACTTCAACTCACCCTTCCCTTTCTGAGTCATGACAATCATACCTTCCTGCAATTTTTCCACGCATACCCGCACATTGGGTTTGCCATTGACGATCATTAAACAGGATGAACAGTTGCCAATGTTACAGAACAAGCCTCTGGGCCGGTGCAGGTGGATACTTTCCCGCATGGTCCGTACCCCATTGGCGTGGAGCGCTGCCGCGATGGTCTCTCCTTCAAAGCCTTCTAATTCCTGGCCGTTGTACGTAAACTTTATCTTTTTTCCCCTGGCAAAGTTTAAGATGGGATGTTCAGTGATACGCATAGATGTTCCCCCCTCTATCGCTGCAAATATTTAATACTGCAAAAACTGTGCCAAATAGAACAAAAAAAAAGAGCGTGTAAACATACGCTCTTTACTTTAGAATGAAGTTTTTTCAGTATACACATGTCAGTTTTTTGTACAACTGGCAGGATTACTGACACCCTATTTAGAAAATTAAGTGTTCCAATTCCCTGGGATAATCTGTAATCACCCTGGCTCCCTCTTTCGTGATGATTACCGTATCAGAATGGCGGAATCCCCCCACGCCCGGTATGTAAATACCCGGCTCTATGGAAAAGGCCATACCCTCTTGTAAAATCAAGTCCGAGCCGAACCTGAGGGATGGTTCTTCGTGGACACCCAAACCAATACCATGGCCTGTTCTATGAATGGCATATTCTCCATATCCTGCCTTTTGAATGATTTGACGGGCGGCCATATCCACTTCTTTGGCCATAATTCCCGGTTTTATCATTTCCATGGCCGCTTTTTGCGCCTCAACAGCAATTAAACACTTCTTTTTGTTTTGCTGTTGGCTCCCCGATAAAAAAGGTTCTCTCACATTCAGCCCTGTACCCGTTTAAACCGACCTGCCTGCTGTGTATGACGATGTCATTTTCCGTTAGTTTTCTGGTATTGGAAAACACGTGGGGCATGACACTTCGAATCAACCCCGAAGGCGACATAACGAAATAATCTAAACTTGCATTGGGATATTTTGGGGCGGTTTCTTCAAACAAGGCTTTATTTCCGTATTGATCCAATTCTATTTCACTTATTCCGGCCCTGGCATTTTTTAAGGATTCACTAAGGGCCAAACTCACTAATTTTCCGGCTTCAATCAAACTTATTTAACAACTAGCCAATAGTAATATTTTTCTTAGTGTCTATTTTTGGAAGCAGTGATTAAAGTAACAATAATCAATACTAAAATCGCTACCGGCACGGAAATCACCGAACTGTTCAAAGCAAAAGGTTTTCCCAAAGGAATTTCCCACAACAGGGTAGTAATTACACCGGCCAGCATGGAAGCTATCCCCGCCGGCTTGGTTACACGTTTCCATAAAAATACAGACAGGACGGCGGGTGTAATCCCGGCAGCATACACGGTATAAGAATACATTTGTACCGCTAAAATCGTGGGAAAGTAACGTATCATAACATAAGCGATAATACCTAATACAGGTACTAACACTTTGGTAAAAAATAATTTCTCTCTGTCAGTAGCATGAGGTTTTATATACCGGCCATAAATATCATAGGTAACATTGGTAGCTGCCGATAATAAATTAGGAATTTCCCGTAGTTACAATAAAAGCTGCTGCTGCCGCAAGTAAGATCCCTTCAACAAATGTTGGCGTCACTAGCGTTGTAGAAATTAAGGCTATACCGGGGTTAATTTTGGGGAATAAAGCCCTGGCAGCGAAGGCAGCAATTACAGCAACCCCGGGACTAAGGATTAAAAGACCAATAAACCAGCCCTTCATGCCAATCTTGGCCTCTTTCGTTCCTTTTGAGGCCGCCAACCTTTGGTACATGTTCTGGTCTCCTAACAACAGGAATAAAAGGGGTAAATAATAACCAATTAATTGAAGGGGTGTAAGGGAACCAAAAAACGTAAGGTTTTGCGGCGGCACATTGGCAACAATCTTATTCCACCCTCCCGCAGCATTTATAACAGCGGGAACGGCAATCATGAGACCAAATAACATGAGAAAAGCGCTGATAGCATCGGTCACAGCTACTGTCACTAATCCCCCGGCAAAGGCTAAGAAGATAATCAGAAGTGCCCCCAGGATAGTGCCCATTTCCACGGAAATACCGGTAGTCACATTTAAAATAAACGCAAGCCCTTTAAACTGGTAAGACACGATGCCCACATAAGCTAGGATAATAATTAATCCTGCCAGTATCCTGGCCGTAGTCCCAAATTTATCTTCCAATATTTCAGAAACAGTATATTTCCCATATTCTCTTATTTTGGAGCAATTATGTATAGGGTAAATATTCCTATCAGACTGGGGAGAGCCCTCCTTTTTGCTATAGGTATATTCTGTATTTTTATACCATTTTGTCAATATATAACTATCGCAAAATTTGTGCCTATTAAAAAAAAAAAGACCTTATAAAGGTCCCGAAAACTTTCCGAACAAATATAACAATCTATGAAATAATTGATAAAAAATCTGTCTTAAGAATTTCCTTATTCTGTATAATTATGCCAATTTTTTAAACAACTGCCAGCAAACCTGACACTAGTCCTCTTAAATTTACTCCTTTGGAAGTATACCCAATTGGTGCATTTTATAATAAAGAGTGCTGCGGGGAATCCCAAACATGCGTGCAGCCTGGGAACGGTTACCGTTGGTTTGTTTGAGGGTACGCTCAATCAATTCCCGTTCTGTTTGTTCAGTAACGGAGACTAAACCCATTGGGGAAGATAATACCCTTCCCCCTGAGTGCTTACGCAGGGCGGGAGGTATATATTCTTCTGTGATGACATTGCCTTCTGTCAAAATGACCATGCGTTCAATGGCATTCTTTAATTCTCGGACATTTCCCGGCCAGGCATAAGTCAGCAGAAAAGACATCACTTCCGGTTCAATTTTGGTAATCTCTTTATCATAAGCTCTGGAGTATTCCTGGATAAACTGGTAGACCAGTTCGGGAATATCCTCCCTTCTTTCCCTTAAGGGCGGCACCTCCAGGGTCACCACATTTAATCGGTAATAGAGGTCTTCCCGGAACTGGCCCTTCTGAAGCATTTCCTCCAGGTTACGGTGAGTGGCGGTAATGAAGCGCACGTCAATTTTGACAGGAGTGGAGCCCCCTACCCGGTAGAACACCTGGTTCTGGAGAACTCGTAAAAGCTTGACCTGAAGATCCAGGGGCAGTTCCGCCACCTCGTCAAGAAAGAGGGTTCCACCGTTGGCGCTTTCAAAAACCCCTGTTTTTCCCCGTTTGTTGGCTCCGGTGAAAGCCCCTGCCTCATAACCAAAGACCTCGCTCTCAAACAAAGTGGCTGGAATGGCCGCACAGTTAACAACGACAAAGGGTTTGCCAGCCCGGGGGCTGGCTTCATGAATAGCCCTGGCAAATAACTCTTTGCCGGTGCCGCTTTCTCCCCGGATTAAAACTACGGCATTGGTCCCGGCTACTTTTTTGGCCATATTGATAAGCTCCATCAATCTCCGGTTATGCCCCTTGATAGGCGCAAAGGGATTCCGTCCCGCTGCAATCCGCGTCAGTTCGTTTTGGAGTTCCTGCACCTGGCTACTGGCATGATTCAGCTTCTGGTTTAGTTTCACTATTTCCGTAATATCCCTTTCGGCGGAAACAGCGCCAATGACCTGATGCCCGTTCTTGATGGGGCTGGCATTAATTAAAACATGAGTCCCTTTACAGGGCTGATGAGGTACGGAACGTACCGCTTTGTAATCTTTAACTATCCTTGTAACCATAAGATTGGTAAAAAATTCTTCAATGCTGTGTCCAATGATTTTCTCCCTGGGTATGTTATAAAGTTCTGCGGCCCTCTGGTTCCACTCTACCACCACACCCTGATCATTAATGATACAGATAGCGTCATCAATAGTCTCTAATACGGAATTAAGCCGTGCCTGGACAATCGTCAAACGCTGTAACAGTTCTTGGTAAAGTAACCATAAATCTAAAAGGCCTAAAACCTCGTTCTTCTGTCCCATGATAATGAGGGTATGCGAACATAAGGAAGATAAATACGATAATACCTGTTGTTTGAGGGCCTCCCGGGGGAGCAGAGCAATGGCTCTGGACATTATTCCACCAAGGGTTTCATTCGGGTCCAGGTCTTGGGCAAAATGTTTTTCGGGGAAAACCACGCCAGAAACCCGCTCCTGGTCCATAACCAGCAAAACAGTTCCGGGATTTTCTGCTAAACGGCGGCCCTCCCTTATGGTGCACGCCGGCGCAACCTTTAAAAAATTCTTGTAAAGGGCTTCTTCTACTGTAAAACTTCCGGCCTTGTCCATATGTTCCCCCTGGTCACCTCTTAACCAGTTTGCAACCGAAAAATATTTTAATTTATTATACTATATCTGCAACCTGAACAAAATGAAAAAGGGGCTAACCCCCCCTTTTTCATTTTGCGGCAACTGCTACAAGCGACAGAATACGCTGGAGTATTTCTTCTTTTTTCTTGTTTATGGCTGCAAAATCCATAGCCGGGATATAATATTTTTCCATCTCATCATGGACAGCTTTAGCCTCTTTTATCTTTTTCCAGGCCCGCTGGAGATTGGCCGCTATTCTTGCTTTGGCGTCGGCAATCTCCTCGGCATAGATCTTAACCACATCAGGATTTACAAATTCATTAAAATCAATGACCTCCTGAACCTGCAGATTAGGTAAGGATTGGACTGCAAAATCCAACCGCTCTGTTAACCGCAAGACGGCTTTCTTTAGCTTGGGATAATAGAGGAGTTCTAACTTACCGGGATCAAAGGGACAGTGATAGGCCTCACCATCCAGGCCCAAACACATACTTTCTTCCAGGACGGCATCCAGCAGTTTCTCCATGCCCGTACCGGGCTGGCCTTTTAAAATATACAGTTGTTTTGCATCTCTTAAGATTGTGTCTAGATAGTGAACAAGACCACCAGGCGTATTAGCGCTGGCAAAGAGCCTGCGTACGTCCGCAGTTCTGGCAAACTGGGGTGCAACTCCCGCAAAAAGCTTAGCCTTGATTTCCCAAATCAATTTATTTACTGCGCCCCAGTCCGTAGCTTCTTCATAGTAACTAGCCAGCTCATCATAGGCTACCTTCGCTTCTTTAAAATAGCTGTAAGCAATTTTGAATAACCTTCCCACCCGGATATTACAGCGGATGATTTCATCTTTGGCCTTAACCATTTTCTCTTCGTTCCAATAATCTCCCAAATGAATAATTTCGTCTACGGCTCCTGGGTTTTTGGGATCAACAATGTG
>CAZWTM010000013.1:0-52001 GCA_964637385.1 uncultured Peptococcaceae bacterium | reverse complement strand
GCATTAGAGCGCCTCCCTCCTAAAGCTCATCCAATTAAAAAAATACTGCAGAAAGGAGGATAAGAGAATGGCTGAAACTTTTAGAATTGAGATACCAATAAGCATCAAGGATAACACAGATCCCGGAGTGTCCCAGGCTAAAAGTAAACTGAATGCCTTTGATAAAGCAAGTCAAAGGACCCAGGAACGGCTGGAACAGATGAATAGGACCCGATATCAGATCATCCTTGAGGCTTTAGATAGAGCTTCAAGCATAGTCGGTACTGTTTCATCCAAAGCGCGCAGTATCGCGGGTAAGACATTCAGCTTTACGATGAAAGTAATCGACCTGGCCACGGCACCATTAAGAGCCCTATGGAACTTCGCGACGTCCATACAAGGCGCCATACTCGGTGCGACCGGTGCATTTGCCGGTATTTATAAACCGATGGAAATAGCCGGTGACTTCGAGCAGACACAGATCGCATTTGAAACCATGCTAAAAAGCGCCGAGAAGGCGCAGCAATTCCTGAAGGAAGCGTCAGAATTCGCGAACAAAACACCGTTTGAATTTCCGGAGCTTATAAACAGCAGCAAGCTGCTAATGGCATTCGGATTTGAAGCAGACAAAGTGCTTGATATGTTAAAGACCATAGGCGACACGGCCAGCGGCCTGGGGGCCGGTTCAGAAGGAATAGACAGAATCACCAGGGCCCTCGGCCAGATGCAGGCCAAAGGACGAGCACAAGCAGAGGAGCTCTTACAGCTCCAAGAACTCGGCGTACCGGCCAACCAGATCCTGCAGGAAGAGCTCGGACTAACCGGCGAGCAAGTGGCAAACATCGGTAAAGAGAGCATAGAAGCGGCAAAGGTTATCGATGCATTGTTGCGAGGCATGGATAAACGCTTCGGAGGCATGATGGCCAACCAATCCAGGACCGCCAAGGGTATGATATCAACCCTTAAAGACACCCTTGAAAACTCGCTTTTGAGGCCCTGGGGACAAGGCCTATGGGAAGGCATAAAGCCAGGACTTGAAAAGCTCACTACCTGGATAGACGAGAACCAGGATATAATTTCACAATGGGGAGAGGCCTGGAAGAAAGCCGGAGCAAATATCTCCAAGTGGGTAATGGAAAGAGTGGACGGCTTAAGAAGCAGCATACAGCGCATGGTCAACTCCCAGGAGTGGAAAGACGCGAAAAACTTCGGTGAAAAGCTGAAGATAGCCTGGGACAAGATAATAGCGCAGCCGTTCAACGAATGGTGGAATTCAACCGGTAAGGCCTGGCTTGCAGACAAAGCCGGCAAGATCGGTGAAGGAATAGGAACTGCACTCTCCGCTGGATTGCTGGCCATACTCGGAATAGACGCAAAAGGCGCTGTAGAGGACGGAACCAGCATAGGAGCTTCATTCGCTGAAGGCTTCAAAAAAGGATTTGACGGCAAGAAGGTAGGCGAGGCAATCCTAAACGCTATAAAAGGCGTATTCAAAGATGCGGCAACACTGCTTCCAGGAGGAGAGAAACCAAGCAGTACATCCTGGCTGTCGGCCGGCGCAATAGCACTGGCACTTCAAAAGCTCGGAATTTTCAAGCTGTTAGGCAAAGGCGGCAAGGGTTTAATTAATCTCCTCGGGAAAGGAAGTAAAGATGGAGTACCGGCACCAACGGGATCTCTTTTCCCTGACAGCTTCGTAACTTCCACTATGGCCGTTACGGCCTCTGTAGTTTATATCAATGGCCCAACGATTGGAGGAAGCGGAAGCGGAGGTAAAATCATCAACAGTATTCCAAGCTTACCTGGAGGAGGATCCGCGACAATACCGAAGCTTCCTGGAGGAGGATCGACTCTTGCTTTACCGGGCGCTGCAGGAGCAGCAGGAAAGGCAATAAACACAGTGCAGCTGGCCAACGGAACATATGTGACCACAGGCGGAGCGTTAACAACAGGCCTGGCCAAGTTAGGAGTAGCACTCGGAAGCGGAGCAACAACTGCCGGCGGAGCTGCAGCGGTCGGAGGTGCCTCGATTGCTGGAATTATCGGCGGCATTCTTGGACTTGGATCAGCTGGTATTGATGTTTACCAGGGAATAAAAGCAAGCAAAGCCGGCGATAGCAAAGCTGCTAAAGATGAATGGTACCAAAGCAGGCATGGTCGGCGCAGGAGCTGCTGCAGGTGCTGCCATTGGCGCTTTATTTGGAGGCATAGGTGCGGTACCAGGAGCGCTTATAGGAGCGGGAATCGGTGGAGCCGCTTCACTTTTTGCAGGAGATAAAGCCGGTAAAGCACTATCAGACGCCACAGACAAAGACGGCGCATTAACGAAGTTCTGGGAGAACACCAAGCAATGGACAAGTGACACATGGGACTCCATCAAGACCGGAGCTTCAAACGCCGGATCATGGGTAGCCGAAAAGTGGAACGCGGCCGGAGACTGGATAAGCAACAAATGGAGCAGCTTCAGCGACTGGTTCGATACTTCGGTATGGACACCAGTAAAAGACGTCGGAATATCGGCCATCAACATAGCAGCCGGTGCCTGGAGCGAAGTGAGAGACTGGGTAGGAGAGAAATGGAGCGATTTCTCCGCATGGTTCGATGAGAGCGTATGGACCCCAGTAAGCAACGCGGCACAAGCTGCAGGCGAATGGGTAAGCCAAAAATGGGATGAAGCCAGGACGTGGATCGGAGACAGATGGTCTGATTTTTCATCCTGGTTTGACGAATCCATATGGACCCCAGTAAGTAATGCAGCGCAGGCAGCCGGCCAATGGGTAAGTGACCGCTGGAACGAGGCAAGGACATGGATAGGCGAGCGCTGGTCCGACTTTTCAACATGGTTTGAAGAGAGTATATGGACCCCGGTCAAAACAGGAGCCCAGGCGGCAGGTCAATGGGTAAGCGAAAGATGGAGCGAGGCCAAAGCCTGGGTAAGCGAGACATGGGGAACCGTAAGCACATGGTTTGATGAAACAGTATGGACGCCGGTAAAAACCGCAGCGCAGACAGCCGGAGCATGGCTGGGAGAGCAGTTCACAGCGGCAAAGAACGCCATAAGCGAGGCCTGGTCCGGAGTGTCCGACTGGTTCTCCAGTAACGTATGGGAGCCCATCAAGACCGGAGCAAGCGAGGCATGGAAATGGGTAGGTGAAAAACTCAGCGGTATCGGTGAATGGATCGGCGACAAGTGGCAGAGCTTCAAGGACTGGCTCGGAGGCCTGGGCCAAAAAGGCTCAAAAGAAACCGGCCTGACGACCAGCAAGGGCAAAGGCAGTATCCTCGAACATGCATACGGTGGAATAATGACAAAACCGCATATGGGCATCGTGGCCGAGGACGGAGCTGAAAGTCTTATCCCGTTAAGCCCAAGCAAGAGACAAAGAGGCCTCGATCTATGGCAGCGGACCGGTGAACTTCTCGGAGTCAGGGCCTACGAAGACGGCGGAATAGTAGGCGAGGAACCGGACGAAATCCCGGTAGCGTCTGCAACCGGAAGAGCTGGCCAGAACATAACCATCAAGGTGGAAGTCAAAGCAGAGCCTAAATTCACGATCGAAGGCAGCGGAGATACCACCAACGAAAATAAAGTGTTGGCCGTATTGAAAGCTCATATCCGCGAAATGACCGACGACATAGGAGACGAGCTGGCAGAGAGACTGGCCCGCATTTTTGCAAATATGCCGCTGGAAGGAGGAGCTGAAGCTTGAAAATTAATTTAGAGGACGCTGTTAATGAAATAGTGGAGGAAATAACTTATCAGGCTAAATCAAGAGCGTTTCGTGCAGCCAATGAGCTCCGAAATTCAGCATTAACTGTCCTTCGAGGAGAGCGCTCCGGAAAGGTTTACAAAAAGCCTGGCACATACGGCAGCAGAATGACAAAGCAAACGAAGAATTTGCTTAAAGATTATGGCCATAAATTGCGAGGTGGACAATTATACAGAGCTTCAGCACCGGGAGAGCCACCTGCATTACGAACTGGAAACCTGCGTATGAGCTGGAGACCGCAAACTGCATCTGAGCAAGTAGGTAAGACCGTAACAATAAAACCGGCAATTACTACAGATGTAAAATATGCTCCATATCTCGAAGAGGGAACCGATAGAATGGCTCCAAGACCATTTGAGGATCCTATTATCGAAAGAGCAATGCCTCGTATTCGCCGAATTTTCAGAGAGCCGTATTAGGCTTAACCTTAAAAGTAAAAAGGGCGGAATAAAATCCGCTCTTTTACTTTACTTGTTTAGATAGGTATGTCCATTATAAAAAATACTGGCCAGGAACGGCCAGATTTGACTTGTACAGAACGAATTTAAAGCAGGTAAGGTAAATACCCATGTTGGTGGTAAAATTCAAAATAAAGGGGAAATACGCGCCTAAAATGTTTTTGATTATTCATAGTAGTTAAAGAGCAATAAAAAAAGGCCCTGTTTTTCAGGGCTTTGATGTGAATATTAAAAAGATACTTTTTATACATCGATGAGCTCAATCTTGAAATAAACCGTACCTGTGTAGGTACCGTATGGTGTAGAACTGGTAATTTGGGGCTTGAATTTCAGAGCGCCATATGCCTTCGGACTTGTGCTACCATCAGTAAATGTTGCAACGACTTCACTTAAACCAGTTATATCCTCAAAAGAGCTACTGGAAGGCAGTCCACGCAGAATTCTGCAAGATATTCTTTGCTCGTTTTCAGTTCCTTTGTCTTTGTATAAATAAAAATTGCCGCCGTTTTCATATGTAGCTGCATCGTCGATAGTTATCCTAACATTTTTACTACTACCTATATCCATTTTATTGGCCGAAAATGTGAATTTCTCACCATCGTTGATAGATATAGAGGCAGGTATATTAATTGAGTACTCGGGTGAATAAGTGTACGATACCGCTATACTTCCAGATGTCTGGTTTGCAAATGCATCCATTGGTGATATACTGCAAATCAGTATGGTGGCAAGCAGAATAGAGAATATTCTTTTTATCATGGCTCAACCTCCAGTTTAAAAATAGTTTTCGCGCCATTCAGCTCTTTGATTTCTTTCATGCCATAGCATGAATAGCTCAAGATGGCACCTTCGTAAATTCCGGGCTTTAGCTCTTGGGAAATTTCAATTGAGGTAAGGACCTGTCCGGGCTCAAGCAAACCGGACTCATAAAGCTGTGTCCCATCCGGGAGTATAATTGCAATTCTCATATAACAATTATTTTGTTTTGGGTTACCGAGCTCCACCTTCTGAACCTTTTGACCTGCTTTCATAACTATATGATCATATCCCGGGATTGCTATCATACCAGAGGCACCGCTGTTATTCGATGATATGTCGACATTGGTCTGCAAAGAGTCATCAGGTTTGAACTTGAGCGCATCATTGAAATTGTAACCGATTGCTGCGGCTACAAACAAAGCTAAAGCTATACCGAATGACATAGTTATTTTTTTTACGTTTCTGTTTTCAATGATTTATCACTCCTTTCAGCTGGCTTGTCTACAAAAATACTATAGAAGCTCCAGATTATTAAGGCAAACTGGGTGGGTATTTTCCCTTTTTCCATCTTCGGATCGTCGAATCATCTGCCGGGCATGAATCTGAACGGCCAGCCATAACATCTTCTATAAGCCTGGCTTCATAATGCTTTTTAGGAGCCATAAAATCCGGAAGCTCAAGATGCAGTTTTTCGCAGCCTGGACACTTTAGCCGGCGCAACCTGTACCAGAAGATCTGGCCAGAACTATCGACGACATGACGGGCTCTTGTATCATATCCGGAGAGCAGCTGGCCACAATCAGGGCAAAAAGGAGCATCTTTATTCCGGATCTTATAAACCTTGCGGGTCTCATCATATTCCACGGTGTAATTAATAGCAATGATCAGGATAACCACCTCCTCATCCGCTGAACGTCATTAAATACGCCAACGTATTTGGAGCTGGTCCCGAATGTTACCCACCTGGTATGCCTTAACCATGGGAGCTGATTGCATTAACATGAATTCAAACTAAAGCAAGGGGAGAAAACCATGGAATATGGAACGATACTCGCAACCAGAGGTGTAGCTGATGAGATGAAGCAAAACCCGATATTTGCTCAAGAAGTCATTGCAGCCTTTAACCGGTACCAGAAAAATGACTGGGGAGACCTTTGCCAAGAGGATAAAGATCTGAATGATCTGGCAGCCAGGACAGGCGAACGAATACTGGCCGCATATGAGACCAGCAAGGGAAAGATCTGGATTATTACCGAATGGGATAGATCTGCGACAACAATCCTCTTCCCAAGTGAATATTAGCGGCCATAGCCCTTCCATGTCATACAATAAAACAACGACAATAAAGCTACACCAGAAACACAAAGAGAGCCTCCAGGACTTTATCCCGGTATAGGCTCTCTTTTTTATATTAAAACGGAATGGCATAAACATTGCCACTGGGTTATATTTTGAGCGGAACCTTAAGGGTTAGATACCGCTCACATTTCATTTTAAGGCAGATTAGGAAAAGGGATATTCAATAATCTCATAATTTCCTTTTCAGACTCCAAAACGCGTTCAGCAATAAAGTCCATAAAAGGTTGATCATCTTCATGAGCCCGCTCCAGTAAGCTAATATACTCATGTCGTAAGACCGGTGGAATTATGGCCAACATATAACCATCTTGAATAAGCGCTGTATTCATAAGCAACCGAGCTACTCTCCCGTTTCCATCTATGAAAGGGTGAATAAATACAAACCGTTTATGCAGCTGGGCGGCAAATTGAACCGGATGGTATTTATTACGCTCGGAGCATGCCCACTGGAACAGTTTTTTCATTTCCCCTTCTATCCGTTCTACTGGGCATACTTCATATTTTGAGCCGGTTATAAAGACCGGGCGATCGCGGTATTTTCCCGCTTCCTCGGCATCAATACCTGTATAGAACATTCGGTGCATTGTAAGGGCGTCTTCTTCGGTTATTTGATAACTATTAAGCAATGTAAACATGAAATCATAAGCCTTTGCGTGTCCCAGGGCTTCGAATGTATCTCGAAGAGGCTTTCCTCCGACAGTCAATCCATCTTCCAGGAGGATCTTTGTTTCACTTAAAGTGAGAGTATTTCCTTCAAGAGCATTACTGGACCATGTAAGGCCTATGCGATAGTAGTTTTTAATTTCATGAAGCAAATGGCCTTCAAAGGGACGCTTTTCATCAATGGCCAGCTTGTAGCGGTCGATTTTTTCATATAAAGTCATTGATTAACACCGTCCTCCGTAATTACTTTCCGTGTGGTAATAATGCCGCTTGTTACTTCGCTGCCATTTTCAGCACCACACCAGGGACAATTTATGCTTTCTCGTTCTTTCCCGCCGGGATATCCTGCGTTTGATATGGTTACAGAGAAGCGTTTACCACAGGCTATGCACTTGTATATACCATCATTGAACAACTTAATAACCCCCTTTTTAGTATGTGACTTTCTCGCCAGATGGCAATATAAAAGAGCCCTCGTATTTGCATCCGGCAGCTTCGGCTATTTTTTTCAACTCATCGACAGTGAAAGTTTCCCGCTTCATCTTTTGATTAAAGGCCTGTGGACTTCTACCGGATAACCTTCCGAGTTCAGAAACACTTATACCAAGCTTAACACATAGAATTTTTAACTGTTCGGAAACAGACATATAACCACTCCTTTCAATATTCTCATTATAAACGAATTTATTTAATAAATCAACGTTAATATTTCTCTTTTATTGAGAAACGTTAAATTAGTCATTGACGCTATAAACAATATCGTTTATATTATAAACAGAAACAATTAAGGGGGAGTGATTACATGAGTACAAACGAATTAGTAAGCAAAGTTAGAGAACTTAAAGAACTTCAGGCAATGGCAGAAGAGCTTCAGGCAGAGATTAATAGCATTCAGGATGCGATAAAAGCTGAGATGAGCGCCAGAGGAGTTGATGAAATGGTTGTTGATGTTTTCAAGATCCGTTGGAAGGTCGTAAAAAGCAGCCGCTTTGATACAGCAGCATTTAAGGCGACACACGCCGAGCTTTATAAGCAATACATGAAGGAAACGGAAACCCGCCGCTTCACGGTGGCATAAGAAAAGCCCCTTACATCAGCGCCCGACTAAAAGCTTTGATGTAAAGAGCTTCGCACAGACCAACCGGAGTGGTCTTGTACTAAGATTATACCAGACCCGCTCCAATAGTTCAATTTATAACTAACATAAAGCCAGCACCGGAAGCCTACAGGCAAAAGAAAACTGGATCAGTAAGGCAACCCAACCACAAACGGCACCTTAACAGGGTGCCATGCCCGCAAGCCTGCCGCCTCCACGCGGCGCGGGTGGATAACCAACCAGGAGCAGGCACAAGCATACCTTAAGAGAACGGTTTAACCACATAAATGGATTTAGGAGGGAAAAGACATGGCCAAAATAGTAAGCTTGCAATCAGCTATCACGAAACAGCCAAAGGTAAGGTACATAATCACGATTGACGAGGACGAAATACCGGTCCATGTAGCACGAGAACTAAAGCCTGGAGTAATCACAATCATGATCACTGCCAGGACACCAGAGGAAGCCGAGACAATGAGAAAAGAAGCTGCAGCTATCGCAAAGCAGCAACATAAGGACATAACACCAGCGAAAGGTCACAGAAGAAAAGTAAATGCCATATGATACCGGCGCCTATTGGAAACCTAACAAAATCAAGGACTTTCACAAAGCACCAGATTAGCCTCATGCAAGTACGAGAAAAGCACAGTACAAGCCGGGCCTATTACCTTTAACCTATTACCTTTTACCTATCACCGACTAATGCCGGATCAGGGAGGAGGTAATGCGATTAACTAAGAAGGGAGGGACAAATAGATGATGAACAAATCAAAGATAGAGTGGTGCGATTTCACCTGGAACCCGGTCACCGGCTGCCGGCACGGATGCCCATACTGCTACGCAGCAAAACAGGCAAAGCGCTTCTCCGGAGATGTGAGGATCAATAAAGGATCCAGCCAGCTCCGGAAGGATGAAAACGGACTTTATATCCTGGACAAGCCATTTAAAAACCAGGTAGGCAAGGTTATACCGGACCCGGTAGGATTTGAACCGATAATGCATAAATACCGCCTGGCCATGCCGGCGCAAAAGAAGAAGCCAGCGAATATTTTTGTTTGCAGCTTGGGGGATCTGTTCGGACCCTGGATACCGGATAGCTGGATCGAGGAAGTATTCAGGACCTGTGATGCAGCACCATGGCACAATTACCTTTTCATGACGAGGTACCCGCAAAGATATGAACAGATGAGCTCCATAGGACTACTCCCCCGCTCCAGGAACTTCTGGTACGGGACGACCGTCACCAGGAACGCCGACCTTGATCAGATAGTATTCCTCCCCAGGAGGCAGCATAACCAATTCATCAATATAGAGCCGCTCCTGGAGGAGATAGATATAAGCGACATAGACTTCATGGACTGGATCATCATCGGAGCCGAGACCGGAAACAGGCGGGACAAGGTAAAGCCGAAGCGGGAATGGATAGAGACAATCATCACTGCAGCCAGAGCTGCCGAAATACCGGTCTTTATGAATAGCAGCAAAGAGCTGGAGGAAGTCTGGGGCAGGGATTTAATAAAGGAATTCCCTGTAGGACTGATACGGCCGGAGGATAAACCAGTCCCACACTGTAAGAAGTGTGAGCACTGCAAAATAACCCCGGAAGGGAAGCGAGGGAGCCGGCACGACTGCATGAAGGTAGGCAAACACGTACCAGGAAGGCATGCAAGGACCAGCCCGCCCTGGTGTCCGCTCCGGAGCGAATAATAAACGAGGAGGAATGAAGGATGAAAAAGAACATTTATCAATTGGCCGCATTTTTACAAGATGAGAACAATACCGGAACCATATCAGCTGCAGATCTGCAGGAAGACATCGAACTGCTCAAAGAGGAAATCATATCGACGTTGGCAGACAGAATAGGCAAAGCTGCAGCGGAGGATTTGGTAAGTAACCTTACAACTTCTGTGTATGATCAGGGCTACATCGATGGAATCAGAGCAGGCGCGCAGCTGATAAGATTAATTATCGGAGACACCGACACCATCAAAATAACGGCTTAATATTTGAAAAGGAGGCTAACAAGATGAGCAAAGCATGTATAACACCAGTTTTTCAAAGGCAGATGGAGCAAATGCGCAATATAAAGAACCTCATTTTTGATAATGATGCCATGGGAGAGCTCCCACCATTAACCAGGTTATTATTTGCAGGCCTCTGGACCATGGTTGATGATAAGGGACGCATGGAGGACAAACCCAGGAAGATTAAGAAGGTTATAATGGGATATGACGACGTGAGCGCCGACCAGGTCGATGAAATGTTGCAGAGCCTGCACGATAAACGCTTTATTGTGCGATACAGCGTAAATGGAAGCAATTACATTCAGGTAAATAACTTTAGCAAGTACAGAAACCCGAAGCTTTATAAGAGGTGCAGCCAAATACCACCGCCAGAGTTTCAATAAGTATTTTAATAAGATTTGTGATGTAGTATAATAGCAAGATATAGGGCACTGAAAGAGCACCGGAAAGGCACAGTAAAAGCATAATGAAAGCATAGTGCCAATACGGTGCAAAGTGCTTATTTTCAGGGAAGAGGAGGTAACGAAGATCATGGACAGACAAGCCGTTTATATATACAAGCTTCCGGATGAGGAAAGCTTCACCGGCATAGCTCTGGATGTACACATGCACAAAGGGAACCTCCGCTATTTTGATACCAATAGAGGCCATGCGATCCCAGGAAAGATTACAGAGGAGACCGAGAAAGGATTTACTTTCATATCTGAAGGATCCATGCCGGGAAAATGGCAGTTCAAGGTATTAACAATCGAAGAGTTCAAGCGCAAGTATTACAAGCTGGTCGAAGGCGGACAGACGCTGGCGGCCAAGCTAAAAACCACAGAGGACCTCCACCAATGGTATCGAAGGGAGTTCAAGATTTGAATCAAAGGAGGATAGACAACAACGTGAAAGATGAAAAGCGATACGATAAGCCATTCTCGCACCCGCGCTGGCATGAACCGATCGGCGGGAAGGTTGTCGGCCATAAAGAGTTATCTGAAGAGGAGCAAAAAAAGGTGCATGAAGATGCACTGGCTGTATTAAAAAGCATGGGGATAAAAATAAAAAACGATGGAGATGCTTTACATGATAAAGAAGAAAAATAAGCTTATTATTTTATGCGAAACAGAGAATCATCGTGGTAGCAATATGGAAGCAAAAAAATTGCTAAACATAAAAATTGACAATAATTTGAGTAAATATGATAATAGAAATAACTGAAAATAATAGGAATAACGACGAATAAAACTTTAACAATTGAGTGGGAATAAAAAAATTGAAGGGTGTCTCAGACATTTTGTTCTGGACACCTTTTTATTTTCTCCAGAACATTACCCAGGAACATCTTATTTTTGTTTTTAAGAGTGAATATGAATGAGTGAAAGTTTATTTCATTGCTTTTGTTAATTTTCTCTCCATAAGAAATAAATAAATAATTTCATACTTTTTACTCGAATCTATATTTTCCGGCAGGAGTTTTTACAAACTTATAGAATATAAATTATATAAAATGAAAGAAGGTTTTCACAATATGGAAAATCTCTTTGCGTTAACAGGCTAATTCACTGGAGGAAAGGAGGTTTATTAACAATCTCAATATTCAATTTTTATTAATAATTTTTTATAGGGGGAAGAATTTATGAAAAAAAAGTTACTCTCGCTCTTTTTGGTGTCATTACTTGTATTGACATTGGCCGGTTGCGGGGCTGCGGAAAAGTTTCCTACTAAACCTGTAACAGTTATTGTTCCTTGGGCTGCAGGTGGCGGTACAGATGCTGTAGCAAGGGGACTTGCCAAAGCTACTGAGAAAGCATTAGGACAAACCATCACGGTTAACAATGTGACCGGTGGCGGCGGTGCGGTAGGTCACGGAGCCGGGCTCAATGCTAAGAATGATGGTTATACCGTAACGATGATTACCTTTGAGTTATTATCCTTGCCACCCCAAAAACTGGTTCCCTTTACATATAAAGATTTTGACCTTCTCATGAGGGTCAATATGGATTCTGCTGCTTTAACAGTAAAAGCCGATGCACCTTATCAAACATTAAAGGATTTCATTGAATATGCCAAGGCTAACCCTGGCAAAATTAACGTTGGTAACTCCGGGCCTGGTTCCGTATGGCATATTGCTGCTGGTCTGTTAGAGGAGAAGACCGGTATCAAGCTCAACCATGTTCCCTTTAACGGTGCTGCACCTGCCGTTACTGACCTGGTAGGCGGCCATATTCAGGCCGTGACGGTGAGCCCCGCCGAAGTTCAGAGTCAGGTTAAAGCCGGTCAGTTAAAAATGCTTGCTGTCATGAGTCCCGAACGTAATCCTAATTTCCCCGATGTTCCTACCTTTAAAGAATTAGGCTATGATATCAATTTCGGTACCTGGAGAGGTCTGGCAGTTCCTAAAGGCACTCCGGACAATGTGAAGAAAGTGTTAGCCGACGCCTTTAAGAAAGGTTATGATTCTCAGGAATTCCAGGACTTTGCTAAGAAGGCCGGCCTCGGTTTAGCTTATGCTCCTGCCGACAAGTTTAAGGAATTTCTCGATAGTTTATCCAAAGACGTTGAGTCGGTAATGCAAAAGTTAGGCTTAGCAAAATAATAGCAAAATAATCAAGGAAATAATAAGTTTAAAGGGAGTGAGGCAGATGCCGGGTAGATTCCGGCATTTGCCTCCTACATTAGGTAACTGCAAAGGTATGCCTTGAACCAGACCAGCTTCCGCAGCAGAAGGGGTGTAAGATCTTGAAAAAAGCTGATATCATCTCCGGTATCTTAGGGTTAGCCCTTAGTGTTTACGTGGCCTGGGCCGCCGCTCAATTCCCTGAAGATAAAGTTCTTTTATTGGGACCGCACTTTTTCCCCACCCTTTTAGCAATTGGGCTGGGACTAATGAGCCTGATTTTAATAGCAAAGGCTATGCTGGGTAAAGCAAAAAAAGCCGGGGAAACCTTCGACCTGAAAGATCCTGGTATCCAGCGCGCCGGTATCGCTCTCCTGGCCACAATCATCTACGGTATTTTGCTGCCCCATGTAGGGTTTATTATCATGAGTATTGTTTATTTGTTTTTCCTCATGTATCTATTAAAGCAAAGGAATTATTCCAAAATGTTGGCCATAGCTCTGGGAGTTACTTTCATCGTCTATGGTATTTTCCGTGTAGCTTTAAATATTACCTTGCCTACGGGGTTTTGGGGCTAAATTTTCTTGATAAAGGTGGGGGACCATGGAATTTGGTTTATTGCTGAAAGGATTTGCGACTGTTCTTCAACCAACGAGCTTATTACTGATACTTATGGGCGTAGTCGGCGGTATTTTGGCAGGTTCTTTACCTGGGCTTACCGCTACTATGGGAGTAGCCCTGCTCGTTCCTTTTACCTTCGGACTGCCTGTAGAGCAGGGAGTAGGTATGCTTTTGGGTATATTTTGCGGGGCCATTTACGGGGGATCCATCTCTGCTATCTTAATTAGAACACCGGGTACCCCGGCAGCTGCCGCCACTGTCCTGGACGGGTATCCATTGGCACAACAGGGGCAAGCCGGAAGAGCTTTAAGCATGTCGGTATTTTCTTCCTTTACAGGTGGGTTTATTGGGGCTCTGATTATGACTTTTCTTTCTCCGCAAATTTCTAAATTTGCCTTGCAATTTAGTGCCCCCGAATATTTTGCTCTGGCTGTTTTCGGTCTGAGTATAATTATTTCTGTTTCCGGGAACTCCATTCTTAAAGGTTTGATGGCAGGCTTTTTCGGTATGCTAATTTCCACCATTGGCATCGATCCAGTCTCCGGTTATCCTCGTTTTACCTTTGGGTTGATGGACCTTTATGAAGGACCATCCTTTATTCCAACTTTAATCGGTCTTTTTGCTTTGTCAGAGGTATTTAAAGGCGTAGAAGGTATTTATACTCAGGAAAAGGTTAAAAACAAAATTGACCAGTGTCTCCCCAGTTTGGCAGATATAAAAAAAGTATGGAAGACTATCTTAAAATCCAGTATCCTGGGCACCTTTATCGGCGCAATCCCGGGGGCCGGCAGCGACATCGCGGCCTTTGTCGGGTATAGTGAAGCCAAAAGGACCTCAAAACAGCCGGAAAACTTTGGGAAAGGCGAAATTACGGGTGTTGCTGCGGCTGAGTCAGCAAATAATGCCTGTACAGGTGGCGCCATGATTCCCATGCTATCCTTAGGTGTACCCGGTGATGCCGTTACGGCGGTTCTCTTAGGTGCCTTGGTTATACAAGGTTTGCGTCCGGGACCGCTCCTCTTTAAAGATCATATTGACGTTGTTTATAATGTTTTTGCCGGAATGATGGTAGCCAACATTCTGATGTTTTTAGCAGGTATTATAGGTATTAGATTTTTTGTAAAAATTATCTCCATTGACCGTAGAACATTGATCCCCATTATTTTCCTGCTTTCTTTAGTAGGTTCTTATTCCATGCGGAATAGCCTTTTTGATGTCTGGTTGGCCATTGCCTTTGGTGTAATTGGTTACTTTATGCAACGGTATGATTTTCCTGCTTCGCCTATTCTCTTGTCCTTGATTTTAGGTCCCATGGCTGAAAGTAATTTACGGAGAGCGCTTATCGTATCCCAGGGTGATTACTCAATCTTATTTACCAGACCCATAAGTGCTGCTCTCTTAATCCTGGCTGTGCTTTCCGTGATTACGTCTGCCATGAGACAAATGAAGCTTGAAAAAAAACTGGCAGAACAGAATATGGGAGAGACTCAGTAGTTTAGCTAAGTATGAAAGGAAGGGGCGTATAATCAGTTTATACGCCCCTTGTTCCTTGTTTTGACTCCATATGTGAAAGGTATAATCTAACATTGCAGGGTATCTAGCCAAAGATGTGGACAAGTAGTAGAATTTTTATCAGCATAACTAAATAAGTAAGAGAGAAAAGGTGAGAAGAATGGCCAAAATAAAAAAACAGGATACAGAAGGTAAATTCTATGTGCAATCTATTAACCGTGCCCTTACTATAGTCGATGAACTCAGTAAAGCAAGTCATGGTTTAAGTTTGAGCGAAATAGCCGAAAAAATAGACCTGCCTGTCAGTACAGTGTATAGGATTGTACAAAACCTTGTAGCCTGGGATTATATCAGGGAACGGGATGATGGCAATTATGTGCTGGGTTTCACCCTGCTGGCTCTCGGTAATAAGGTCCAAGATAATTTGGAAATACGGAATATTGCCCAGAAATACATGGAACAATTGAACAGAGAAACTAAAGAAACTATATATTTAGCTGTCCTTGATAAGAAAAACGGGGAAATTATCTATGTGGACAAAATGGAAAGCCTTCGTAACATTAAGCTTGCTGCCAGTGTGGGTACACGCAACTATATCCATTCCACGGCCAATGGAAAGTGTCTTGTTTCCAGGTTAAGTGACGAGAAAATTAAAGAATTGCTTTCTATAAAAGGGATGACGGCTCTTACTGAAAAGACTATTACAAGCTTGCCCAAATTCTTGGAAGAGATCAGGAAAGTGCGTCAAAATGGCTATGCCGTTGACGACTTAGAAAATGAGCCAGGGGTACGCTGTGTGGCGGCTCCCATTATTGACTATAATAAAAATGTAGTGGCTGCTTTAAGTATTTCCGGGGTTGAGTCAAATATCTCTATGGAAAGCATAGAGCAAGTCTATAGTAAGTTGGTTAAAGAGGCGGCATTAAAGATTTCGCAGCAATTGGGATATCGTCCAGATTAAACACTGAAACATTAGGTTTCGGTGTTTTTTTGTTGACAAACTTATTAGACTAAGGTGTTTAACGGCAGGTGATTTGGAGCCGGAATACAAGAGAACAACGCCACGATGTGGCAAAGGCGTATAATAGAAAGTTATTATCACATGATGGAAAGAGTTCTTTTTAAAATATCTTGTCTTTTTAGAACATTTGAGTCATTGACATATTATAGAATTAAAAATACAATTAAGGCATAAGATTAAATGAAAATATATTTTCACTGTATGAAAAAGAATGGGGGGAGTTAATTGAAAGAAATTAGATGGCATGGCCGGGGAGGTCACGGCGGTTTCACAGCTGCACGTCTCCTGGGAATGGCAGCATCAGTCTATGGAAATTATTATGCTCAAGCCTTTCCTTCCTTCGGACCCGAACGTCGGGGTGCCCCGGTATTAGGATTTACCCGGGTTGATAACAAACCCATCCATGATCACAGCAAAGTTTATACTTGCGACTATGTAGTTGTGCTGGATGAGAGTTTGCTGGAGACCATAGATGTAAAAGAGGGGTTGAAAAAAGGAGGAACTTTACTAATAAACAGCATTTTGTCTCCGGACAAGTTTAAAGATTCCGAAGATTATAACGTACATACCATAGATGCAACAAGTCTTGCTTTAGAAGTTCTGGGTGTACCTGTAACGAATACTGCTATGTTGGGGGCTCTCGTGGCTGTGGCCGATTTTGTTTCTTTAGAAGCTGTATTACAGGCCATTGAGCGTTCCATGCCCAAAGAACTTCAAGAAAAGAATAAAAAGGTTGTAAAAATGGCCTACGACAAACTGCGGGAGGGGAAAATTCATGCCTAAACCACAAATTACAAGCTTCGCTTTTCCCTCAAGGAAAGAGGGAATGCCCCTGGGGCCCAGTGCCGTGGCCGGAGTTCTGGTAGAAACCAATGCCGGCTGGCGTACTTTTAGGCCGGTGATTAATGGAGAAAAGTGCACCAAGTGTCAGCGTTGCTGGCTCCTCTGTCCGGACGGGGTCATTGAACGGGGGGAACCCTATTTCCAGATTGATTACAATTTCTGCAAAGGATGTGGACTTTGTGCTTACGAATGTCCGGTAAAAGCTATAACCATGGTCAAAGAAGGTGATAGCAATGGTTAAGAGTACAGGATTAAAAAGACGTGACTTTATCTCAGCCAATGAGGCCGTGGCTTATGGTGTTAAGCTCTGCCGACCGGAAGTCATTGCTGCTTATCCGATTACACCCCAGACTACAGTAGTGGAGAAGCTGTCCGAATTTATTGAGAACAAAGAAATGGCATGTGAATATCTCAATGTGGAAAGCGAACATAGTGTAATGAGTGCTGTAATGGGGGCTTCTCTCATGGGATGCAGGACTTTTACCGCCACTTCTTCTCAGGGCCTTCTCTATATGTGCGAGATGCTCCATTATGTCAGCGGGAGCCGCTTTCCTATTGTGATGATGAATGCCAACCGTACCGTGGCTGCTCCCTGGAACATTTTTGGTGACCATCGTGACTCCCTGGCTATGCGGGATTCAGGCTGGATGCAGGTTTATGTGGAAAACGGGCAGGAGGCTCTCGATACAATTATCCAGGCCTACAAGCTAGCTGAAAACCCCAAGGTCTTAACACCTGTTATGGTCTGTCTGGACGGATTTGTGCTTACCCATACATATGAACTTGTAGATATTCCGGACCAGTCCGCAGTAGATGCCTTTCTGCCGCCTTTCGTGACGGAAAATAAACTGGACCTGGCTAATCCTAAAAGCTTATGTATCACAGCCCCTCCCGAATGGCAGACAGAGTTTAGATATCAGCAGTACGAAGCAATGAAAGAAGCCAAAAAGCTTATACCCGGGATTGATAAGGAATTTGCTGCCCATTTCGGCCGTTCCCACGGAGGCCTGATTGAAGAATACCGCTGTGAGGACGCTGAATATGTCCTGATGGCCATGGGCAGTGTAGTAGGAACTTCCAGGCTGGTGGTTGATAAGCTGAGAGAAGAGGGCTTGAAAGTGGGCCTGGTGAAAGTTCGCTTCTATCGTCCCTTCCCCAAGGAAGAGCTGGCCAGTATTGGAAGTAAGGTAAAAGCTGTGGGAGTTATTGATCGGGACATTTCTTTTGGTTATGAAGGAGCCCTCTATGCCGATGTCAAGGCTGCCTTATACAATTCTCAAGGAACTTGTCCCCGGACCATCAACTTTATTGCAGGTTTGTCGGGCCGGGATATCACCAAGGAAAACCTGGAAATGATGTACCGGAAACTGATCAAGGCAGCTCAGGGTCAGGCCGAAGAGGAAATACAATTTGTAGGATTGAGGTGGGAGCAATGGTAAATGTACGAAATCTGCCGGACCAGGAGCTGTTTTACGGCCATAAAGCCTGTCAGGGGTGTGGTGCGGCAACGGCAGCACGCCTGATCTTAAAAATTACCGGAGAAAGAACCTTCCTGGCCTACCCCGCCAGTTGTATTTCCACTGTATCCACCATCTATCCCCAGATGGCCTTTGCGGTTCCTTCCTTAACTATGGCCTTTCCTGCTACTGGTGCAGTTTTGTCAGGTATGGCGGCGGCGGTGAAAGCGAAAAAACTGGAGAATGTCACAGTCCTAGGTATTGCCGGGGATGGAGGTACAGCTGATATCGGTTTACAGGCCCTGTCGGGTGCTGTGGAAAGGGGAGACAAAATCCTCTATGTGTGTTATGACAACGAGGCCTATATGAACACGGGAGTACAGCGCAGCAGTTTAACTCCCTATGGTGCCTGGACTACCACCACGCCTATTGGCGAAAATGAAGATTCCTTTGGTAAACGTAAGTTTAAGAAGAACCTTTTTGAAATTATGATGGCCCACCGGATTCCCTACTGTGCCACCGCCAGTGTGTCTTATCCCGTGGACTTTCTCAATAAAATCGAAAAAGCCAAGGATACCGACGGGCCCTCCTTTATCCATGTGATGGCTCCCTGTCCCACAGGTTGGGGTTTCCCCTCTGACAGGACTATGGAGATAGGGCGACTGGCCGTAGAAACAGGCCTCTGGTACCTGGCTGAATACGAAAACAACAAAGTAAAAATGAACCTTGTACCTAAAACCTTCAAACCTGTTGAGGAATATTTGAAAAAGCAAAAACGTTTTAAACATCTTACCGACGAGCATATAGCCATCATTGAAAAACACCGGGATGAAGAATGGGCCACCATGGGGCAAAGATATGGTTTTTGAAAGTCTATTATTTGAAAGGGGTGTATTCTTATGATGAACAAAGAACAATACATAGAAAGTTTGAGGAAACTTAAACCCATCATCTACTGTAACGGTGAGAGAATCGAGAGCGTCGTGGACCATCCTATGACCAGGCCCCACGTCAACTCCGCAGCCATGACTTATGAACTGGCCTGCCAGCCTGAATACGAAGACCTGATGACTGTTACCTCCAGCCTCACCGGCAAGAAAATCAATCGCTTCACCCACATCCACCAGAGCACCGAAGACCTGGTCAAAAAAGTCAAAATGCTAAGAATGATCGGCCAGAAGACCGGCACCTGCTTCCAGAGATGTGTAGGCTTTGACGCCCTTAACTCCACCTTCATCGTAACCCACAAAGTCGATAAAGAATGTGGCACCAACTACCACCAGAGATTCGTAGAATACATGAAATACGTCCAGGAAAATGACCTGATGATTGCCGGCTCCATGACCGACGTCAAAGGTGACCGGAGCAAAAAACCCAGCCAGCAGGCTGATCCCGATCTCTATGTTCACATCGTGGAAAGAAGAGACGACGGCATCGTCATTCGCGGGGCTAAAGCGCACCAGACCGGTATGGTCAACTCCCACGAAATGCTCATCCTGCCCACCACCAACCTGGGACCTGATGACAAAGATTATGCCGTAGCCTGTGCCGTACCCGTCGACGCCCCAGGCGTAATCCATATCTTTGGACGCCAGACCAATGACCAGAGAAGACTCCAGGGTGACATCGACACCGGTAATGCCGAATACGCCATCGTAGGCGGCGAAACCCTCACCGTCCTGAACGACGTCTTCGTACCCTGGGAGAGAGTCTTCATGTGCGGTGAATACCAGTACGCCCAGGAATACGTCGAAACCTTCGCTGCTTATCACAGACAAAACTACGGCGGCTGCAAAGTAGGTGTAGCCGACGTCATCATCGGTGCCACTGCCGCCATGGCCGAATACAACGGCGTGCCCAATGCCTCTCACATTAAAGACAAAATCATCGAAATGATCCACCTTGCCGAAACCATGTACAACTGTTCCATCGCCTGCTCTGCTGAAGGCCAGAAGACCCTGGCCGGGAACTACTACGTCAACACACTTTTAGCCAACACCGTCAAACTTAACTGTACCAGATTCATGTACGAAATCTCCCGTTTGGCCCATGACGTAGCCGGCGGCTTCATCGCCACCCTGCCATATGAGGCTGACTACAAATCCCCTGTCACCGGGCCCTACATTGAAAAATACTTCGCCGCCAATCCCAAAGTACCCACAGAACACAGAATCAGAATGGCAAGACTCTTGGAAAACATGACCGGCGGTACTGCCTTGGCCGAATCCATGCACGGGGCCGGATCACCCCAGGCCATGAGAGTCATGCTTTACCGTGAGACCAACCTGGAACACAAAAAGAGTCTCGCTAAGAAGCTTGCTAAAATTGAAGAATAGGGGGAGAGACCATGGAACTGAGAGAAGCCGTAGTCGTGAGCGGAGCCAGGACAGCCACCGGCTCCTTTGGTGGAAGTTTGAGTGAAATAGATGCTCCTCAACTGGGAGCCATAGTTGTCAAAGAAGCCCTGAAAAGGGCCGGCATCAGCGGAGAGCAAATAGATGAAGTCATCGTCGGGACCCACTTCCAGGCCGGCATCAAAGCCAACTCCGCCAGGCAAGCCGCCATCTATGCCGGTATCCCTGTAGAAGTCCCTGCCTGGACCCCCAACAAAAACTGCGGGACGGGACTCAAAGCCGTCAACCTGGCTGCCCAGATGGTCATGATGGGCGAAGCTGACATCGTCGTTGCCGGGGGCTGTGAGACCATGAGTAAAATCCCCTACCTCATTCATAAACACCGTTTCGGCGCCAGAATGGGGAACGAACAACTCCTGGACTCCATGATGTATGACGGACTCATCGATCCCTTCATGAATTACCATATGGGTATCACCGCTGAAAACGTGGCTGAAAAATGCGGCATTACCCGGGAAATGCAGGATGAATTTGCCTACAACAGCCAGATGAAAGCAGCCAAAGCCAGGAGAGAAGGTAAATTTAAGCAAGAAATAGTACCAGTGGAAATAAAACAGCGTAAAGGAACCATCCTCTATCAAGAAGACGAAACCATCAGAGAAGACGTGACCTTAGAAAAACTGGCTGCCATGAAACCCGCCTTCAAAGAAGGCGGTACCGTCACCGCCGGTAACTCTTCCAGCATCAACGATGCGGCAGCTGCTGTTGTTATCATGTCCAAAGAAAAAGCCCTGGAACTGGGGAAAAAACCACTTGTCACCTTCCGGGCCTTTGCCGCCGCCGGGGTACATCCCTCCATCATGGGTTACGCACCCGTACCGGCTATACAGAAACTATTAGCCAAAGCGGGACTTAAGAAAGAAGATATTGATCTCTTTGAGATAAATGAAGCCTTTGCGGCCCAGGCTGCCGCTTGTGTTAAAGATCTGGGTTTAGACCCGGAAAAGGTTAATGTCAACGGGGGAGCCATTGCCCTGGGTCACCCCGTAGGCTGTACAGGAGCCCGGCTCTTAATCACCCTTATGCATGAAATGGAACGCCGTGAAGCTCGCTATGGTGTGATAAGCCTGTGTATCGGCGGGGGCCAGGGCATTGCTACATTAGTTGAAAGATGTAAGTAAAGGGGTGGAAGCAAATGAACATACAGAAACTCTTTATCGTGGGAGCGGGCCAGATGGGCTCCGGGATTGCCCAGGTGGCCATCCAGTCAGGTTTTAACGTTTACTTGCATGATATTAAAGAAGAATTTGTGCAGCGCGGTTTTAAGAACATTGAAAAAAACCTGCAGAAGAGTGTGGATAAGGGCCGCTTGAGTGCTGAGGAAAAAGAAGCTTGCCTGAAAAGATTAACCTTGACAACAAGGCTGGAAGACGGGGCTCAAGCTGATTTAGTAATTGAGGCTGTTAGTGAAGATGTAAACCTGAAGAAACAAATTTTTGCCCAGTTAGATCAATTTTGCAAACCAGAAACCATCATTGCCAGCAATACCTCCTCTATTTCTATCACCGAAATAGCCTCCAGCACCAAACGCCCCGATAAGGTTATCGGCATGCACTTTTTCAATCCTGTGCCCGTGATGAAACTTTTGGAAATCACCAGGGGTATGGTTACATCCCAGGAAACCCTGGAAACAGCCCAGGCTGTGGGTGAAAAGATGGGTAAGGTTACGGTCATTTCCAAAGACAGCCCTGGCTTTATCGTCAACAGGTTACTGGACCCCATGTTGAACGAGGCCATATATCTATTAGATGAAGGGGTTGCCACTGTAGAAGATATCGATAAGGGTATGGTACATGGATGCAATCATCCTATGGGGCCTCTGGCCTTAACTGATTTGATCGGTTTAGATGTGCTTCTCGCCGTTATGGAGGTTCTTTACAAGGAATATGGTGATCCCAAATACAGGCCTGCTCCCCTCTTGAGAAAGATGGTCAGAGCCGGTCATCTGGGACGCAAGACCGGGCAAGGATTCTACAAATATTAAGGAAAGGGGAACTCAACTTGTCTTTTGGTCAGAATGTTACGGTGCAAAAAGAAAATGATGAATGTAAAACCATTGCCCAAACCATTATGTCCAAAGCTCCTGTTGCAATTATGATGGCCAAAAAAGCCATAAATCGCGGATTGGATATGGACCTGAATTCGGGTGTGGCTTACGAAGCCGAGGCCTATACCACCACTTTTGCCACTGAGGATAGAGTTGAGGGTATGACCGCTTTCCTGGAAAAGCGTGCTGCCAATTTTAAGGGTCGGTAAAATACTTCAATGACAGTGGGGAGGCTAATATGTCCAAGAGTTCTGAATACATCATCATCGAACCCGGTGATTCCGTTGCCGTAGCTTTAAGGCCTTATGCCAAAGGGGAAACCATTACGATAAATGGCGTCCCTTTGACCGTGCAAGAAGATATACCCGCAGGGCACAAGATTGCCTTAAAGGACCTGGTAAAGGATGAAGCAGTTATCAAATACGGTAATAAAATCGGTGTGGTTACCAAGGATATTAAACAAGGACAATGGGTCCACACCCACAATGTCAAATCCCACATTCACGGGAACAACGAGTATACATATAATCCCAGAAAGGGACAGGAAGCAGCGCTTCCTGTCCCGGAAGGACTCAGCTTTCAGGGCTATAAACGGGAAGATGGCTTGACCGGTACCAGGAACTACGTCTTTATTATACCTACCGTTAATTGCAGCAACGGACCTATAACTCGCTTAACGGAAATGGCCAATGCCAAATATCCGAAGACTGAAAATTTTGATGGTTTCTTACCACTTTTCCATCCCTTTGGTTGTAGTCAGACCGGTAAAGACCTGGAATACACCCAAAAAATTCTGGCAGGCCTGGCCCAAAACCCCAACGCCGGAGGTGTCCTTATTGTAAGCTTGGGTTGTGAAATTAACTCCCTCGATGTTTTCAAGCCTTACTTGGGTGACATCAACGAAAAGAGAGTTAAGTTTTTAATTTTACAAGACCATGAAGATGAGTTTACTGCAGGTATGGAGTTATGCGATGAACTGTACCATTATACGGCCTCTTTTAAACGTGAACCTCTTCCCCTGTCGGAGCTGGTGATCGGAGTAAACTGCGGTGGTTCTGATGGGTTCTCTGGTTTAACGGCTAATCCTTTGGTTGGGGAGATAACCAATATCATTACGGCCCAAAATGGAACCGTGGTAATGACTGAAGTCCCTGAAATGTTTGGGGCTGAACATATTCTGATGGATCGAGCCAAAGATGAGGAAATTTTCCGTAAAATAGTGAAACTAATCAACGATTATAAAGGCTATTTCCATCGTTACGGGGAAGAAGCTGCGGAAAACCCCACCCAGGGCAACAACGCGGGAGGACTGACAACCCTGGAAGAAAAGTCCCTGGGCTGCATCAAGAAAGGCGGTGAGGCCCCTGTTACCGATGTGCTGGCTTACGGAGAACGGGTAAAAACCCGGGGCTTCAACCTGCTGAGCGGGCCTGGAAACGACTTAGTGGGGGTGACGGCCCAGATCGCCGCCGGATGTAACTTGATTATCTTTACCACCGGGCGCGGCACTCCTGCCGGTTTCGTTGTGCCAACTATCAGGGTTGCCTCCAATTCCACTCTCGCGCAAAAGAAAAAAAACTGGATAGACTTTGATGCCGGGGCGCTACTTCATGGTGTAGACAAAGAGGTTTTAACGCGGGAATTACTGGCTTTAGTAATAGATGTGGCCAGCGGTGTAGTACGTACCAAAACTGAACAGTACAACTATTTTGAAATTGGTATACTGCGGGACGGCGTTACTCTATAAAACCTTATATGGTATACAGTATTCATGTTTATACCCAAGTTTGGTGAAATAACGATCAATCAATTTTTTCAGCCGAAAGGAGGAGGGGATAGATAAAGGAAATCAAAATGTCTGAAAATATCGGATAATGCCGAAATTTAATGAGAAGGTAGAAAGGGGAGTTATTAATGAAAATTGGGAAAAAAGGTATCGGCTTTATTGTTTTGATGTTATTTTGTATCTCTTTTGTTGTAGGATGCGGTTCTGGCGATAAAAAACCTGCTGGCGCCGAAAAACAACCGGAAAAAATTGTGCTGCGTTTTGGTCACACCACAAGTACTGAAACACCCACACATAAAGGTGCTCAGTATTTTGCAGATAAAGTAAAAGAGAAGACAAACGGCCGTGTAGAAGTTCAAATATTCCCCGGAGGACAGCTGGGTGGGGAAAAAGCCCAACTGGAAGGCTTGATGGCTGGCACGCATGATTTCCACTTAGGAACTCAAGCCCCTCTCTCTAACTGGTTGCCTCAATTTATGGCCCTAGATTTACCCTACCTTATTAGTTCTGAACAACAAGCCGACAAGATTCTAAATGGCGAAGTCGGTAAATATCTCCTAAATCTTCTCCCAAGTAAAGGGTTATATGGTCTGGGTTGGGGAGAAAACGGTTTTAGAGATTTTACAAACTCTAAGAGACCTCTCTTTACCCCCGATGATCTCAAAGGCTTAAAGATTCGTGTAATGGAAAATAAACTCATGATTGATACCTTCAAATTATGGGGCTGTGACCCCACCCCGATCCCCTTCCCAGAGGTTTATACAGCCCTACAGCAAAAAACTGTTGATGGCCAGGAAAACCCTGCGATTCTAATTGAGAAAAGCAGATTCTATGAAGTACAAAAGTATCTCTCTATAACACATCATTTTTATTCACCCTTAATTCTCTATGCCAGCAAAGTTACTATGGATAAGTTGCCGGAGGATATAAAGAAAGCTATTTTTGAAGCTGGAGCAGAAGCTTGCGAATATCAGAAGAAAGTGCTGAGAGAAGACAATGCAAAAGCAGTGGCCGTTATGGAGAAGGCTGGGATTCAAGTAAACCGTCTGACACCTGAACAAATGAAAGTATGGGCCGATACATCCCGTCCCATTTATGAAATGTACAAAGACAAAATGGGCGCCGATATCTATGAAAAGGTCATGGCTGCTGTAAAAGCTAATTAATAATTTATGGGAGAGGGGTTATTCCCCCCTCCCCCATCAAAGGGGTGGAATAATGGGCGTTCTCAAATTTTTATGGAAGCTTGAAGAGTATTTTGTGACAGTAACCTTGGCTATAATGGCTACGGTAACTTTCGGTGCTGTAATTAGTCGTTTTAGTTTCCATTATCCCTTACCTTGGTCTGAAGAGCTTGTTCGCTATCTATTCTGTTGGACTTCTATGGTTGGTTCAAGCATCGCCATTCGCAATGGTGCCCATATCGGTATAAATCTTGTTACGGACCGTTTACCTGCGAAGGTGAAGAGCCCTGTGCTTATTTTAAGTTACTTGTTTGCAATCGGTTTTTGCGTAATGTTATTTATGATTGGTTATCAGCAAATGATGGCGCAGTCTACACAGCTATCCCCGGCACTGGAAGTAAATATGGCATTTGTTTATGCTTCAGTTCCCGTAGGCTCGGTTTTAATGATCATAAGCTTTATTGTTACTATGGTTCGTGAATTGGACTTGAGACCTGTGGTAGTTAATAGGGGTTCGAAGGAGGTCCAATGATATGTTGCTAGTCTCCCTAATGTTTATCCTATTTTTCCTGCTTGCCTTTATTAACGTCCCTATTGCTTTTACTTTAGGTTTTGCGGTTATTGTACCGTTAATGATTACTAAGACTTTTCCGCTAGTAACGGTAAGTATGGCTATGACACAAGCCATTGACTCCTTCCCCTTTATGGCCATTCCCTTTTTTATTCTAGCCGGTAACCTCATGGACAGAGGTGGAATATCGGAGAGGCTGGTAAAATTCGCTGACTCCTTGGTAGGATCTGTTTACGGAGGGTTAGCAATTGTAACAATTATAGCGTGTACTTTTTTTGGGGCGATCTCTGGTTCCGGTCCAGCAACAGTTGCGTCCATCGGCGGCATTATGATTCCCTTTATGGTAAAGGAAGGATATGACGCGGGTTTCGCAGCAGCTATTGCAGCCGCGGCAGGTTGTTTAGGCTTATTTATCCCGCCGAGTATTGCCATGATTACTTATGGTGTTACTACTGGACAATCAATTGGTGATTTGTTTATAGGCGGTGTTGGCCCTGGAATCATGACAGCCATTGGGTTGTCTATAGTTGCCTATTTGATTTCGAAAAAAAGAGGCTATAAGGGTCATGCTGAATTTTCCATGAAAAGAGTTATGACAACATTAAAAAATGCCTTTTATCCCCTGTTTATGCCCGTTATTATCTTAGGCGGAATCTATGGAGGAATATTTACTCCTACAGAGGCTGCTGCTGTTGCTGTCTTTTATGCATTGTTAGTAGGTTTTTTCCTGACACGGGAATTAAAGCTAAAAGATATACCGGTTATATTAAAAAACACAGCAGTTACCACGGCGATGGTAATGATGATAATTGCCACAGCAACAGCCTTTGGTAGAATTCTCACCTTAGCCCAATTGCCAGCTATGCTTGTCAGAATTGTTACGGAGAACAATGTTGGTCCTATTATGTTCCTTTTGATAATTAACATCGCCATGTTAATTATCGGGACATTTATGGAATTGAATGCTACTATTCTTATTCTCGCTCCTATCCTTGTTCCTATAGCCCAAAAGTTAGGAGTTGATCTTGTTCACCTGGGAATTATCATGGTGGTAAATATGACCTTTGGTTTGTTAACGCCGCCTTTAGGTACCCATTTGTTTATGGGTTGTGGCATTGCAAAAATTAAATTTGATTCCATTCTTAGAGAAATCTGGCCCATGATTTTAGTTGCAGTGGTTGTAATACTTTTAGTCACTTATATTCCGGAAACATCAATGGTGCTGATTAAATTGATTTCTAAGTAACCTATTAATATTTTTTAAAAAGGGGGTAAAAACCATAGAATTTCCGAGGATAGTCAGGATTAAACAGACTTTTGCAAGACCCACATTTATTAAAGATTAAAGTATCGGGAGGTCTGATGAATGAAAAAGTCAATTGCCATCCTTTTAGTAATCTTACTGTTCTCCACCATGATATTGGGCGGTTGTGGCAGCACAGCCAAAACTGACGGTAAAGCCGAGAAAAGTGACAAGACTTATACCATTAAAGTTGCTACCTGGTTTGCACAAGATCATCCCCAAATTGCTGCCTTAACTAAGTTTAAAGAAATTGTAGAGTCTAAATCCCAAGGCAAAATCAAGGTTCAAATTTATCCAAACAGCCAGCTCGGCAGTGAAGAGACATACATAGACAGTGTGAAGAACGGCACAGTAGAAATGGGTGTTACAGGAACCATGCCCTCCAAATTCCATGGTCCTGTAGCTCTAGCTGAAATGCCCTTCCTTTTTGACGGTTGGGAACATGCTTACAAAGTATTTATGGGACCTATCGCTGATGAGATAGGTGAACCCCTTAAGCAAAAGGCCGGTTTCAGAACTCTCGCCTGGACTGTTAACGGATTCCGTGTTTTCTCATCCCGCTTTGAAATCAATGACATGGGAGACTTCAAAGGTATGCGTTTAAGGGTACCCAATGTACCCAATTACGTGAAAATGGCCGAAGGTTTAGGTGCCAACCCTGTGGCTTTAGCCTTTAACGAACTTTTCACCGCCTTGGAGCAAAAGGTTGTTGACGGTCAGGATAATCCCTATGCCACTGTGCGCGCCTCCAGTTTCTATGAAGTCCAGCCCTATATGCTCCATTCCCACCATATGTTCAGTCCTGCTATCTGGATTTTCAATGAAAAGCTGTTCCAAAGCATGTCCAAGGAGTATCAGGATATAATTACGAGCGCTGCTAAGGAAGCTGCTGAATTTAACTGGAAATCAGCTATCGAAAAAGAGAAAGAGGATATGGAATTCTTAAAGAGCAAGGGCATTAAGATTCATATCCCCGATGAAAACTTCAAGGCTCAAATGAGAGAATCCCAGAAGGCTGTTGAGGAGTGGTACTACGAAAAGTATCCCGAAACCAAGGAACTGGTGAAAAAGATTAGAGCGGTGAAATAGGTTTTTTAAAAGGTGTTGATGTAACTGCCTTTAAAGAGGCAGTTACATCATTTTCTAAAGTACGCAAAAGGGGTGAAAGGATGGAAAAGAATACATCACGGCACAGTAAAATTGAACTTGTTATGTACGGTTTTATGACCGTTTCCCTTATTGCCATGGTGGTCCTTGTTTTCATAAATGCAGTCTTAAGATATCTATTTAATACTGGTTATCCAGTTGGTGAAGAATTCTCCCGTTATTTTTTTGTATGGGCGGTTTTTTTAGGGACAGCGGCTGCTTTCAAGGATAACCAGCACGTTGGTGTTACTCTGGTTATAGACAGGTTAAAAGGTACCCCCAGATTGCTTATGGAAATATTGGGCACTGCGGCCATGTTGATTGCACTAGGCATTATGCTGGTAGGCGGGATTTTTTATACCATTGAGGTCGTACCTTCTGAAGGACCGGCTACAGGAATTTCCTTTGCCTGGATCTCCATCTCTATTGTCATCTCCACAGCAGCCATGATTGTACTGGTTTTAGGAGATGCTTACCGGAAATTTATCAGGAAATAGCGTAAGGGGGAAAGGATATGGCGTTATTAGTTTTTATGGCCTCTTTGTTTCTCTTGTTAACGTTAGGCATACCCATCGCTATGGTTTTAGTGTTGTGTGCTGTAGCTCTAATGATTCATTTGGATGCCTTCGACTGGCAAATTATCGCTCAGCAGATGGTCATGGCCACGAATAACTTTCCATTAATGGCCATTCCCTTCTTTATGCTATCCGGCGAAATCATGGCTAAAGGCGGACTGTCTTACCAGATTGTTGAGTTTGCCAATATTATTGTGGGTAGAATCAGAGGTGGTTTAGGTTACGCTGCCATCCTGGCAAGCATTATCTTTGCCGGCTTGTCGGGAAGTGCCGTTGCTGATACAGCCGCTTTGGGCGGTATTCTCATACCCTTGATGGTCCAGCAGGGATATAAAGCTGACCGTTCTACAGGCTTAATCTGTGCCGGTGCCGTAATTGCTCCCATTATCCCGCCCAGTATTCCCATGATTTTGTTGGGTGTTACTGTTGGCATTTCTATCAGTAAATTATTTATGTCCGGTATTGTACCCGGTCTGATCCTTGGACTAGCACTAATGGTTACATGGCGTTTTGTGGTAAAGAAAGATGGATATGAAGACCGACGGACCTATACCCGTGAAGAAATTATCCAAACAACTAAAAAATCACTCCCGGCCTTGTTTATGCCCTTAATCATAGTTGGGGGGATTCGTTTTGGGGTGTTTACGCCTACCGAGGCTGGAGCATTTGCCGTAGTTTATGCCTTATTGGTTTCAGTTTTTGTTTATAAGGAATTAGCTCTAAAAGATTTGGTAACATGTTTCTATGATGCTTCCAAAATGACGGCCGTAGTGATGTTTGTCGTAGCTGCTGCTTCTGCTGTAGGTTGGCTCATCACCATTGCCCAGATTCCCAACCAGTTTGCAGCTCTCTTTAACGCCTTTATTGACCGGCCTGTTATCCTGCTTTTGATTATTAACCTCTTCCTCTTTATTCTGGGTATGGTCATGGATTTAACACCGGCTATCTTAATCTTCGCCCCTGTTCTTTACCCCGTTATCAATATGGCTGGCATCGATCCTATCTATTTTGGCCTCCTTATGGTCTTAAACCTGACCATAGGCTTGATTACCCCTCCTGTTGGGACTATTCTTTACCTGGGATGCAGCGTGGGTAATATTAGCTTTAACCAGATGGTGAGAGGAGTCTTACCTTTCCTTGTAACAGAAGTGATTGTGCTTTTACTGTACATAATCTTCCCACAAATTGTCCTCACTCCCTTACAGTGGTTTTATTAAGATTGGTAGTGAGGGTGAAAGAAAGGAGCCACAAACATGGATACTGCTAAAGCTCTGCAGGAACTGAAAAACCTGTTAGGCGAAGACAGAGTCTTAACAAAGATAGAAGACCGAGCTTGTTATTCCTATGATGCTTCTCCCTATATTTCTGAACCCCAGGCAGTCCTAATACCCCGTGACACCCGAGATATCTCCGGGATTTTAAAAATTGCATCTAAATATAAGACGCCTGTGATTCCCCGGGGAGCAGGCACCGGCCTTTCGGGGGGATGTGTTCCCGTAGACGGAGTCTTTGTCCTGGATATGAGCAAGCTGAATAAAATCATTGAAATCGATACCAAGAATCTAGTAGCTGTGGTGCAGGCCGGTGTGGTTTTAGCTGATTTGCATAGAGCCGTAGAAAGTTTGGGTCTCTTCTATCCCCCAGACCCCCAAAGCATGAATATGTGTACCATCGGGGGTAATATTGCTACCAACGCCGGTGGACCGAGGTGCTTTAAGTACGGTGTTACCAAAGATTATGTTCTTGGTTTGGAAGTTGTCTTGGCTGACGGACGTATCATCCGCACCGGAGGCAAAACCATCAAAAATGTTTCGGGTTACGATTTAACCCGTCTCTTTACCGGTTCTGAAGGGACCCTGGGAGTTATCACGGAAGTTATCTTGCGCCTCATTCCCCTGCCTCGGGCCAAACGTACGGCCTTAGCCCTCTTTAACACTCTGGAAGATGGGGCTGCTGCCGTCTCCGGTATTATTGAGAGAAGGATCGTGCCAACAACACTGGAGTTAATGGATCAGGATAATATGATTCTCATTGAAAAAGCCAAGAAAGTGGGATTTCCCATGGATGCCGAAGCGGGAATTCTCATTGAAGTTGATGGCAAACCCCGTGAAGTAGAAGAAGATATTAACCTCATAGCGGAAATCTGTAAAGAATTCGGGGCCCGGGAAGTCCGGATTGCTCAGACCCCTGAAGAAGCAGCCGCTTTGTGGGCAGGTAGAAAAGCATCCTTTGGCTGTCTGGCCCAAAGTACCCCTTCTGTCTTTATCGAAGATGCCACTGTACCTCGCAGCCAGTTAGTTACGGCTATTAGGGAATTCAAGGCTTTGGCTAAGAAATATAATCTTCGTATTCCCATCCTGGGTCATACTGGTGATGGTAATTTACACCCCGACATTTGTTTTGATGAAAAAAACCCTGATGAAGTGGCCAGGGTCGAGCAATGTATTGATGAGATGTTCTCAATAGCCTTAAGATTAGGTGGAACCTTAAGCGGTGAACACGGTATCGGCATAGCCAAAAGAAAATATGTGCCTTGGGAATTCGGAGAAGCAGGCACTGATGTGCTGCGGAGCATCAAAAATGCCTTGGATCCCTTGCATATTCTTAATCCTGGTAAGGTACTTTTATGAGGTGAAGGTCATGAATGAACTTATTAATTCTTATCAGGATGGGGTGGAACGCTGCCTGCGCTGCGGGATTTGCCTGTCAGTTTGTCCCATCTATAGTGAGGAAAGGCATGAGGGAACCGTAGCCAGGGGCAAAGTTCATCTCATCCGCAAACTTCTGGAGGGTAAATTGCAGTTAACTCCTCGTTTAAGGCAATATATGGATTTATGTTTAGGATGCCAGGCTTGTGTAGAGAACTGCCCTTCCCAAGTTTCCACGGATAAAATCGTTTGCGCCGCCAGGGCTCAATTCGTAAAAGAAAAGGGGCTTCCCCTGGTATATTACCTGGCCCTGCGTTGGGGCCTGAAAAATCCAGCCCTGATGTCTGCCCTTTTTACATCCCTGGGTTTAGCTAGGAATATGGCATTAACTAAGTTGCTCCCCAGGACCTTAAAAGATAAGGAAGAAATCCTTCCGCCTTTACCGGCCCAAACCTTTTGGCAGCAGTATAAGAAAACGAAACCAAGCAGGAGAAAAGTCGCTTATTTTGTGGGCTGTCTCACCAACTTGGTTTATCCGCAGGTAGGTTTGGCTACCCTCCGTGTTTTAGAGGTTGCCGGTTATGAAGTCATTGCTCCTCAAGCCTTCTGCTGCGGTCTTCCCCATTACTCCTCGGGGGACTTGGAGACCGCCCGGGAACTGGCCGGGAAAAATGTGGCTCTTTTCGATGCTCTTGATGTGGATGCCATCCTTACCGACTGCGGTTCCTGCGGTAGTGCTTTAAAGGAATATGTCCGCTGGTTGGATAATGATTCCAGGGCCCGGAAGTTCTCCGAGAAAATCCGCGATGTCAGCGAATTTATTGTGAATACAGCTGGTCTTAAGCCTGGAATGAGATCCCTGGGTAGGACTGTAACTTACCATGACTCCTGCCACTTAAATAGAAGTATGGGCGTGGTAAAAGAACCCCGGGCTATCCTTCGTACTCTGCCGGGAGTTCAATATGAGGAAGCGGTAGAAGCCAACCGCTGCTGTGGCGGGGCCGGCACCTTCAACTTGCGGCATGGGGAGTTATCTATGAAAATACTGGGCCGTAAGATGGACAATGTCAAAGCTACGGGTGCTGATACGATTGCTGTGGGTTGTCCCAGTTGCCGCATGCAGTTAAGTTACGGGGCCAAAAAGAATAATGTGCCGGTGGATGTGCTCCATCCCGTTGAACTCTTAGCCATGACTTTCAGAGGAAGTGATCACGAGTGAAAACAAACTCGAGAGAAACTGCCCTGGGAGGACCATTGGCTATCGTCCAGGATGAAGATATGATTACTATTGATATTCCCAACAAGCGCATTCATCTCCATTTGAGCGATGAAGAGATTAAGGAGAGACTTAGCAAATGGCGGAGACCTGAACCTAAATTCAAAAACGGTTATCTTTCAATTTACGCTAAATTAGCCGAATCTGCCGCTAAGGGCGGGATTATTAAAAAAGATTAAGAAAGAACCTAACAAATTAGGCGCTGTCAAGTGGCAGCGCCTAATTTGTAAATATTTACTTTTTTTACCCCAACACATTATCCAGGAACATCATGATCACAAAACCGATTAATACACTATGAGTGGCCAATTTTGAGCTTTTATCCCTCTGAGTTTCTGGGATGATCTCATGACTAATCACAAAGAGCATGGCGCCGGCGGCAAAAGCCAGGGCAAAGGGGAGAAGTGGTCTGGCTACCTGAACAATTCCAATCCCTAATAAGCCCCCAAGGGGCTCAACCAGACCGGTGGCTAAAGCCACTAAAAAAGCTTTCCAAACATGAACTTTTTCTCTGATGAGAGGTAGGGCACAGGCCAGACCTTCCGGCATGTTTTGCAGCCCGATAGCCACAGCCAGGCTGATACCGTTCATAATATTTCCGTCACCCAAAGCCACTCCTACGGCTAAACCTTCGGGAAAGTTATGGATAGTGATGGCGGCAATGAATAACCAGGCTTTTTTCAGGTTATTATGGTTTTGACTGGGGCCCAGAGAAAGGTTGGTATCGGGGAAAAATTTATCAACGATGTCGAGAAAAATACCACCGCATAGAATTCCTATTAAGGTAATGCCGGCTCCCCTGATACCCCCCCCTGCTGTCTCAATGGCAGGGATGATCAAGCTGAAAGAAGTGGCGGCTAACATGACTCCTGCAGCAAAACCCAGGAGAGCATCCAGAATTTTTTTAGGAAAGTCTTTCATGAAAAAAATGGGTAGTGAACCGATTCCCGTAGCCAGGCCTGCAGCCAGACTTGCTAAAAGACCCAAAGTAATAATACTGTAGTTACTGGAGAGATAAGCAATCACAAAGTTAACCCCCTCTAGCTAAGTTAGTCATTATTAAATCTCTTCCCTTTAACTTATGATGGTGGGGGGGATTTGGTTATTGTCTTGTCTTACCATACAATGGAAATATACGAATTTTTAAAATAAATATTGTGTACAATGTTCGTATTTGCCTTGACATCATGGCTTATTATAGATAATATTAGAATATAAGTTCGTTAAATGAGGCATGTTTAGGACCAATCTCTTTGGCGAATGCTACCATCAAGAAAGTAACTTCAGCATGTGGGAGGAAATAATGGATGTTACAGAAATTGTTTAAGCTTCAAGAAAATAAAACAGATGTAAGAACAGAAGTAATGGCTGGAATTACTACCTTTATGACGATGGCTTATATTATATTTGTGAACCCCAGTATTCTCAGCATCGCTAAGATACCATTCGGAGCAGTAATGTTTGCAACCTGTATTTCAGCGGCTTTTGGTACGATTCTGATGTCGTTGCTGGCCAATTATCCTTTTGCCCTGGCGCCGGGCATGGGATTAAATGCTTTTTTTACTTTTACTGTTGTCTTAAACCTAGGCCTTCCCTGGCAAGCTGCTTTAGCCGCAGTTTTTATCTCAGGACTGATCTTTTTACTCCTGACCCTGACCAAGGCCCGGGAAGCCATCGTTAATCATATTCCCATGTCTCTGAAACTGTCGGTAGGGGTGGGGATCGGTTTGTTTATTGCTTTAATTGGCTTAAAGAATGCAGGGATTGTGGTACCTAACAGTGCTACGCTGGTCCAGTTAGTATCTCCCCAGCATTTTACCGATCCTGAACTAGCCAAACTGTTACCTCCGGGTACAACCGTAGCCAGTGTCTTACTGGCCGTTTTTGGTGTTCTCTTCACAGGGGCTTTGGTGATCCGTGGGGTAAACGGTGCCCTGTTTTATGGGATTATTGTGACTACATTAGTGGGCATTCCTTTTGGTGTAACGAAGATTCCTGCTGATTTCAAGATTTTCGGTTTACCGGAAAATCCTCTGGGTGCTTTTTTGGCTTTCGATTTCCGCTCAGTCTTCGAATTTGGTATTATACCGATCATCTTTGCCTTTACTTTTGTCGACCTCTTTGACACCATTGGGACTCTGGTAGGGGTTTCTACCAAAGCCAACATGCTAAATGAAAAAGGAGAACTTCCTCGGGCCAATCAGGCGCTTTTGGCTGATTCTTTAGCTACCATGTTTGGCGCCGCCATGGGTACCAGTACTGTTACCACTTATGTGGAATCGGCTGCGGGTGTGGCTGCGGGCGGACGTACCGGTTTGACTTCTCTGGTCACTGCCCTGCTCTTTCTCGTGGCCATTTTCTTTGCACCCCTGGTGGGGATAATACCGGCTGCTGCAACGGCTCCGGCTCTGATCATTGTGGGGATTTTTATGATGGAGCCTGTCACCAGGATTAACTTTACCGATTTCATGGAAGCCATTCCTGCCTTCTTCACCATTGTGGCTATGCCCTTTACATTTAGTATCGCCGAAGGGATTGTAGCCGGTGTTCTTTCTTATACGATTCTCCGGATACTGACGGGGAGAGCTAAAGAGATCAATACGACTATGTGGGTATTATCTGTGCTTTTTGTCATCAGGTTTTTCCTGCATTAAATGAATAAAGAGGGGTTGTCCCCCTCTTTTGCCATATCATATACATTTTGAAAGGGTGGTTAAGATGAAAACACAGGTACTTATGATCATGGGCAGCGATTCCGACTGGGCTATTATGCAAAAAGCAGCTCTTACTTTAAAAGAGTTTGGTGTGGCTTATGAGGTTCACGTGGCTTCTGCACACCGCACTCCCGAACGGGCCTTAGCTCTCGCCCGGGAAGCGGCAGAGCGGGGAATTGAAGTCATTATAGCCGGAGCAGGCGCTGCTGCCCATCTGCCTGGTGTCCTGGCTGCAGTTACACCTCTCCCCGTGATTGGTATTCCTATTAACGCCACTGCTCTAAGCGGCCTTGACGCTTTGTACGCCATTGTGCAGATGCCCTCGGGGATTCCTGTAGCCACAGTGGCTATTGACGGGGCGAAAAACGCCGCTTTGCTGGCTGTGCAGATTTTAGGTGTGAAAGACAAAGCTTTGCGGGAGAAATTTGTCTCTTATAAAGCCCAGATGGCTGAAGAAGTAGTCGCTAAACATAAAAAAGTGCAGCAGCAGGCGGCAGAATTATAATTCTATCCGACATCGACATCCGATATCCGCTTTCCGAAAAATTCATACTGAAGAATATTTATATCTACAGAAGTATCTCTATTACTATCGGTAGTTGGTTGTAGGAAAACGGTTAACGGTTCACGGTTAACGGTTAGCGGAAGTCGGAAATCGGTAGTCGGAAGTGGGAAAGTCGACGGAATAGGAGGACTAAAGGATGATAGATCGTTATACCTTGCCGGAGATGGGAAAAATTTGGACTGTAGAGAACCGTCTTGCCACCATGCTGGAAGTGGAAATCCTGGCCTGTGAGGCTATGGCGGAACTGGGAATGATCCCCCGGGAGGCGGCCCGTAATATCAGAGCCAAAGCTGCCTTTGATGTAAAACGCATTGAAGAAATAGAAGAGATAACAAAGCACGATGTCATTGCTTTCTTAACCAACGTGGCCGAGTATGTTGGTGAGGATGCCAAGTATATTCATATGGGCATGACCTCCTCCGATATTTTGGATACAGCCCTCTCTGTTCAGATGAAACAGGCCGGTGAATTAATCCTGCAGAAAATGAAAGCCCTGGGTGAAGTGTTAAAAGAAAAGGCAGCCCGCTATAAAGACGCCCTTATGATGGGACGTACCCATGGTGTCCATGCCGAACCCGTTACTTTTGGCTTGAAAATGGCCCTCTGGTATACGGAGAACCAGAGAAATATGGAACGCCTGGCCCAGGCCATCAAAATGATCTCCGTAGGGAAAATTTCGGGTGCAGTAGGAACTTTTGCCAATATTCCTCCCCAAATTGAAGAATATGTATGCGAGAAGCTTGGCCTGGAGCCCGCTCTGGTTTCTACACAAATCATCCAGCGCGACCGCCATGCCCATTACATGGCCATCCTCGCTGTCATCGCCAGTTCTTTGGACAAGTTCGCCACAGAGCTCAGGCACCTCCAGCGCACTGAGGTACTGGAAGTGGAAGAACCCTTTGCTAAAGGGCAAAAAGGTTCCTCGGCTATGCCCCACAAAAAGAACCCCGTTTTAGGCGAAAGAATTTCCGGCCTGGCCCGGGTTATCCGCGGCAACGCTTTAGCCGCTTATGAAAACGTAGCCCTCTGGCACGAACGGGATATCAGCCACTCCTCTGTGGAAAGGGTTATTCTCCCCGACAGTACCATTCTCGTCCATTACATGCTGGACAAGATGACAGGTATTATTAAGAATCTAAAAGTCAATACGGATAACATGCGGCAAAACATTGAGAAAACCCTGGGACTGATCTTTTCCCAGCGGGTGATGCTGGCCCTGGTGGAAAGGGGAATCGCCCGGGATACGGCCTACCAAATGACCCAGCGCAATGCTATGCGAGCCTGGGATGAAAAGAAGGATTTCAAAACCCTGGTCCTGGAGGATGGGGAGATTATGACCTATTTGACCCCTGAGGAGGTTGAAAATCTTTTTGATTATACTTACCACACCAAGCATGTAGACTATATTCTGAAGCGGGCAGGCATTTTGTAAGTTACTAGTTACTAGTTGCTAGTTACTAGTAACTATCCTGAAATTATTAACCACAAACTGAAGGTTTTGCCATAAGCTTTTCTTAGCGAAGCAGAGGGAAACAAGCTTTAGTCTGTTTTCTGCGTAGTTCGGGAGCAAGCCAATTTTTAATCCGTCTATGGTATGAATGTCTCTTAACTAATAACTAATAACTAAACAAGGAGGAGTATAAATATGGTGGAAATTCTTGAACAACTCTATGAAGGGAAAGCCAAAAAGGTTTATAGGACTTCAGACCCCAAACTCTACATGGTTTACTACAAAGATGATGCCACAGCCTTTAACGGTTTAAAAAAGGGTTCCATTCAGGACAAGGGCTACTATAACAACCAGATTTCAGCTATTTTCTTTAAACTCCTGACGGAAAAAGGCATTCCCAATCATTTTGTGGAGCTTACCGGGGAGAGAAGCATGCTGGTGAAAACCCTGGAAATTATTCCTGTGGAAGTTGTTGTGCGTAACATTGTAGCGGGCTCCCTGGCCAAACGGGTAGGCAAGCCGGAAGGAACCCAGCTGGCTGTTCCTGTCTTAGAGTTTTATTACAAAGACGATGCGCTGGGAGACCCTATGATTAACGAGTACCATGTCAAGGCTTTAGAGCTTGCCACGGAAGAGGAGATGAAGACCATCAGCCAAATGGCCCTAAGGGTCAATGAGATTTTGGTGGAACATCTTACACCCCTTAATATCCAGCTGGTGGATTTTAAACTGGAATTTGGCCGCCATGAGGGAGAGATTCTCCTGGGCGACGAGATTTCTCCCGATACCTGCCGTTTTTGGGATACGGCCACCCAGGAAAAACTGGACAAGGACCGCTTCCGCCGGGACTTGGGCAAAGTGGAAGAAGCCTATCAGGAAGTTTTACAGAGACTGATAGGGGGTAAATAAAATGTTGAAGGCCATCGTCACCATTCATTTGAAGAAAAGCATCCTTGATCCCCAGGGCAGCGCCGTCCACCGGGCCCTCAAAGCCCTGGGTTACCAGGGTGTGGAAGAAGTCCGGGTTGGCAAGCATATTGAGGTCTTTTTGTCTGATACCAATAAAGGGGAAGCCGAAGAGAAGGTAAAAGAAATGTGTGCCAAACTCCTGGCTAACCCGGTCATTGAGGATTATCGTATAGAAATCGTGGAGGTAGGAGCATGAAATTCGGTGTGGTCGTTTTCCCAGGCTCCAACTGTGATGCCGACTGCTACCATGTCATCGATAAGGTCCTGGAACAACCCGTAACCTATTTGTGGCATGGACACGATGACTTACAGGGGGTAGACTGCATCATTGTGCCCGGCGGTTTTTCTTATGGAGATTACCTGCGTACCGGGTCCATTGCCCGGTTCTCTCCCGTTATGAATAAAGTAGTGGATTTCGGCAAAAAAGGCGGCCTTATCCTCGGTATCTGTAACGGTTTTCAGATTCTGACCGAAGCAGGGCTCCTGCCCGGTGCCTTAATCAGAAATCCCAGCCTCCAGTTTCGCTGCGAGAATGCTTATCTGCGGGTAGAACGTGCAGATACTCCTTTTACCAATGAATTCACCAGGGGGCAGGTCATCCAGATCCCTATTGCTCACGGGGAAGGAAGCTATGTAGCTGATGAGGAAACTTTAAGACGTATAGAGGATAAGGGTCAGGTGCTTTTCCGCTACTGTAATGCCAGGGGGGAGATTACCCCTGAGGCCAACCCCAATGGTTCCCTGCATAATATTGCCGGGATCATCAATGAGGAGGGCAACATCCTGGGCATGATGCCCCATCCCGAACGGTGCTCTGAAAAAATCTTAGGCGGGGAAGATGGCCTCTTACTTTTTAAGTCCCTGGTGAAATGGTGGATGGGAGGTGCTGGTCGATGAAAGAGCCTGTGTGGCGGGAAATGGGTCTCTCGGACAGTGAGTATGAACGGATTAAAGAAATATTAGGCCGGGAGCCCAATGAAGTGGAACTGGGCATGTTCGGTGTCATGTGGTCCGAGCACTGCAGCTATAAAAACTCCAAACCGGTTTTGAAAAAATTTCCTACTAAGGGGCCCCGGGTTCTGCAGGGGCCGGGGGAGAACGCCGGTGTGGTGGATATTGGTGATGGTCAGGCCGTTGTTTTTAAAATTGAAAGTCATAACCACCCCTCGGCCATTGAACCCTACCAGGGAGCGGCCACAGGGGTAGGGGGCATTATTCGTGATGTCTTTACCATGGGAGCCCGGCCCATTGCCCTTTTAGACTCCTTACGTTTCGGAAGCTTAAAAAGTAAAAAATCCCGCTATCTCTTTAGCGGTGTAGTAGCCGGGATTGCCGGTTATGGCAACTGTATCGGTATTCCCACGGTCGGCGGCGAAGTATATTTCCATCCCTCCTATGAGGATAACTGCCTGGTCAATGCCATGTGTATTGGTCTCATTGAACATAAAGACATCGCCAGGGGTGTAGCCGCCGGACCGGGGAACCCCGTAATGGTGGTAGGGGCCAGGACAGGCCGGGATGGTATCCATGGTGCTACTTTTGCCTCTGAAGAACTCAATGAAACTTCGGAAGAGCGGCGGCCCGCTGTCCAGGTGGGAGATCCCTTTATGGAAAAGCTCCTCATGGAGGCCTGCCTGGAGCTCATCAAAACAGGCTATGTGGTGGGCATGCAGGATATGGGAGCAGCCGGGCTTACCAGTTCATCCTGTGAAATGGCCTCCCGGGCCGGGACAGGTATGGAAATTGATGTGGCTAAAGTACCCCGCCGGGAAACGGGAATGACCCCTTATGAAGTAATGCTTTCCGAGTCCCAGGAGCGTATGCTGGTGGTTCCTAAAAAAGGAAAGGAAAAAGAAGTCCAGGAGATCTTTGATAAATGGGGCCTGGAGGCGGCCGTCATCGGCCATGTGACCGACGACGGCTACATGACCATCAAAGAAGGGGAGAAAATTGTGGCCCGCATTCCGGCCAAGGCCCTTACGGAAGCCTGTCCGGTCTATGAAAGGGAGGCAGTGGAACCTGCTTATTTAGCTCAGGCTCAAAACTATGACTTAAGCACTCTGCCCGAACCCGAAGACTATGCTCAAGTGTTATTGACTTTGTTAGGTACGCCTACCATTGCCAGCAAGGAATGGGTTTACCGTCAGTACGATTACATGGTGGGATTAAATACAGTGGTACCCCCCGGCAGTGATGCCGCCGTTTTACGTGTCAAGGGAACGAAGAAAGGGATTGCTGCTACCACAGACTGCAACTCCCGGTATGTCTACCTTGACCCCTACCGGGGAGGCCAGATTGCCATCGCTGAGGCCGCCCGTAATTTAGTGTGTTCCGGGGCCATGCCTCTGGCCGTAACAGACTGCCTGAACTTTGGCAATCCGGAAAAACCGGAAATCTTCTGGCAGTTTAAAGAGGCGGTAGCCGGTATGAGTGACGCCTGCCGGGAACTGGAAACACCGGTTACCGGGGGTAATGTCAGTTTTTACAACGAAACCAAAGGTGAAGCCATCTATCCCACCCCCACCGTTGGTATGGTGGGTCTGGTGGAAGACCTGGACCATGTGACCACCATGGGCTTTAAAAAAGCCGGCGATATTATCATTCTCCTGGGGCAAAATAAAGACGAACTGGGGGCTTCCGCTTATCTCAGCGTCATCCACGGGCTGGAAGCAGGAAGACCGCCGGAAATTAACCTCCAATTGGAAAAGCAGGTGCAGCAGACAGCCCTGGAATTAATCAAAGAGAGATTGATCCTTTCCGCCCATGACTGCTCGGAGGGTGGTTTGGCCGTAGCCCTGGCCGAGTGCTGCCTGGCCGGGGGCATTGGGGCTGAAGTAACCTTAACGGATGGGATACGTCCCAGCAGTATCCTTTTTGGGGAGAGCCAGTCACGTATCGTTGTGACTACGCCCAAGGAAGAATTAGACAATGTTTTAAACCGTCTGAATCAAAAAAAGGTCCCTTATAAGGTGTTAGGGACTGTGGGCGGTACAGAGCTTAGTATTGTGGGTACCGGTTGGAAAGTGCGCCTGGATCTGAAAACCATGGAGGAGAAATATCGGGAGGCTATACCATGCTATATGAGTTAAGAGACAAAATGGAGGAGGCCTGTGGGGTTTTTGGCATCTATGGACCCCAAAAAGATGTGGTGCGACTCACCTATTATGGTCTTTATGCCCTGCAGCACCGGGGCCAGGAAAGTGCGGGCATTGCCGTATCCGATGGCCAGGGAATAAAAGTCCATAAGGACATGGGGCTGGTATCGGAAGTTTTTACGGAAGAGATCCTGACTAAGCTCACCGGCCATATGGCCATTGGACACGTACGTTATTCTACGACGGGGGCCAGCCTGGCAGTGAATGCCCAACCTCTGGTGTGCCGTTATCTCCAGGGTAGCCTGGCTGTGGCCCATAACGGCAACCTTACCAATGCCAATGAACTCCGGGATAAACTGGCGGCCAATGGCTCCGTCTTTCAGTCTACTATTGATTCAGAGCTGATCGTGAATCTTATTGCCCGTTATGGCCAGAGTTCTATTGAGGATGCCCTGATGAAGTGTATGATTGATATTAAAGGTTCTTATTCCCTGGTGGTCATGACAGAAGAAAAAGTATTAGGGGTACGGGATCCTTATGGCAACCGGCCCCTTTGCCTGGGTCAACTGGGGGATTCCTATATCATAGCTTCAGAGACCTGCGCCCTGGATGCCCTGGGTGCCCGGTTTATCCGGGATATAGACCCGGGAGAGATTGTTACCATCGACAAGGAGGGACTCCGTTCCCGCCGTTTTCTTACTCCCAATGAACCCGCCGTCTGTATTTTCGAATATATTTATTTTGCCCGGCCTGATTCCAATATCGACGGGATCAATGTCATGGCCGCACGGCGGGCCATGGGCCGGGAGCTGGCCCAGGAGCACCCTGTGGAAGCGGATATTGTCATTCCTGTACCTGACTCAGGGATAGCAGGAGCCCTTGGCTATGCAGAAGCCCTGGGACTTATGTTTGAAATGGGACTTATGAAGAACCGCTATGTGGGCCGTACCTTTATCAATCCGGAACAAAATGAACGTGACCTGGCCGTGCGCCTCAAACTCAATCCTGTCACCCGTCTCATCGAAGGCAAAAGGGTTGTGGTGGTGGATGACTCCATTGTCCGGGGTACCACCAGTAAAAAGATTGTAAAAATGCTGAGGGACAAGGGGGCTAAAGAGGTCCACATGCTGGTCAGTTCTCCTCCCGTCATGCATCCCTGTTATTATGGCATTGACACCTCAGAACGGGCCCAACTGATTGCCGCCCAAATGTCCCTTGAAGAAATCCGCAAATTTATTGATGCCGACAGTCTTTATTACCTGAGCCTGAGAGGGCTTTACCGGGCTTTAGGCCGGGAGGGCGGTTTCTGTACTGCCTGCCTGAGCGGTGAATACCGGATTCATATACCTCCTGAGGAAGAGCTGGGTAAACATATCCTGGAAATTATTCCGGAAAGGCGGAGGGAGGTTAAAGCATGCGCCCGACTGAAAAATTAACCTACCAGGCAGCAGGCGTAGACATAGATAAAGGAAACCAGGCCGTAGAGCTCTTTAAACCCCTGGTGGCCAGGACCATGCGGCCTGAAGTTATGGGCGGTTTAGGCGGCTTTGGGGGTCTATTTGCCCTGGATATAAAGAAATACACCCAGCCTGTCCTGGTCTCCGGTACCGATGGCGTAGGGACCAAACTGGCTGTAGCGCATAAAATAGGCAAACATGATAGCATAGGTATTGACTGTGTAGCCATGTGCACCAATGATATCCTGGTCCTGGGTGCAGAACCTCTTTTTTTCCTGGATTACCTGGCTGTAGGTAAATTAGAACCACAGCAGGTGGCTGATATTGTGGCCGGAATTGCCGAAGGCTGTTTCCAGTCAGGCTGTGCCCTCATCGGTGGAGAGACCGCCGAAATGCCCGGGTTTTACCGCCCTGGCGAATATGATGTGGCGGGGTTTGCCGTGGGTGTGGTAGACAGGGATAAAATCATTGACGGGAAAAACATTGTGCCCGGGGACGTCCTCCTTGGTCTCCCTTCTTCAGGACTCCATTCTAACGGGTATTCCCTGGCCCGCAAAGTCTTTTTTGAACGTTTGGGCTGGGAGCTGGATAAAAGTGTTCCGGAGCTGGGTTGTACCCTGGGTGAGGAGTTACTGCGTCCAACCCGTATTTATGTAAAGCTAGTTCAGGAAATCATGGCAAACTTTAAGATAAAGGGTATGGCCCATATTACCGGTGGAGGGCTTTTAGAAAACCCACCCCGCATCTTACCCCAGGGGTCCCATATCCTCCTTGATTACGGTTCCTGGGATGTTCCCCCTGTCTTTAGGCTTTTGGCTGAAGGCGGCGGGATAGAGGCTCTGGAGATGCTCCGCACCTTTAATATGGGGATAGGGTATGTGCTGGTGGTGGCTCCGGAGGAAGGCCAAAAAATACAGAGCTGGCTTACAGGGAGAGGTGAAAGATCCTATTTCATCGGACAGGTGGTCCCGGGTGAGCCGGGTGTTACTGTAAGGGGGATTGCTTGATGGCTCATCTGCGTTTAGCTGTTTTAGCCTCGGGCAGGGGGTCCAATCTCCAGGCCTTGCTGGATGCCAGTGAAGGGGGGCAAATGAATGCCTCTGTTGTTGTGGTAATCTCCGACAAAGAAAAGGCCCAGGCCCTGGAACGGGCCCAAAGGCACGGCATACCTGCCCACTGGATAAATCCCCGGGATTTCGCTGGTAAAGAAAAATTTGAAGCCGCTGTTTTAGAGATGATTAAAACATATAAAGTGGATTATATTCTCCTGGCAGGGTTCATGCGCATTCTTTCCCCATACTTTATCCGGCAGGCCGGCATACCTATCCTGAACATTCACCCCTCACTGCTGCCCGCTTTTCCCGGCCTTAACGCCCAAAAACAGGCTCTGGACTACGGGGTACGCTATAGCGGCTGTACCGTTCACTTTGTCGATGAAGGTGTAGACTCAGGACCCATTATCCTGCAGGCAGTGGTACCTGTTTTTCCCGATGATTCGGAAGAAACCCTTTCCATGCGTATTCTGAGGGAAGAGCACAAACTGTATCCCCTAGCCGTCCGGCTTTTGAGTGAAGGACGGGTACGGTGTGTGGGGAGAAAGGTTATCATTTTAGGGGAAGGTGAAATACATGTCTAAACGGGCACTTGTAAGTGTTTCTGATAAAAGAGGAATAATAGATTTTGCGAAAGGGTTGGTGGATCTGGGTTACACCCTTATTTCTACAGGAGGAACTGCCCGTATGCTGAAAGAGGCAGGCATAGAGGTTACCTATGTTTCTAACGTTACCGGTTTTCCGGAAATCCTGGAAGGCAGGGTCAAGACCCTTCATCCCTTTATTCATGGTGGTATCCTGGCCAAAGGGACAGGGGAACACCTGAAGCAGCTGGCGGAGCTGGGGATAGCACCCATTGATCTCGTAGTGGTTAACCTGTATCCTTTCCGGGAAACCATAGCCAGGCCAGGCGTTACCCTGGAAGAAGCTATTGAAAACATCGATATCGGCGGGCCCACCATGGTGAGAGCGGCAGCCAAGAATTATGAACGGGTAGCCATTGTGGTTAATCCTGACCGCTACCAGGAAATCCTGGCCCAGCTCCAGGAAAAAGGCGAGGTAACCAGGGAGACCAGGCAGGCTTTAGCTTTAGAAGCTTTTACGCATACGGCTTCCTATGATATGGCCATCAGCCGTTATTTAGATAGGATCGTTCATCCTGGTGCTTTTCCTGTTCACTGGTTTGAGGAGGGGATCAAGGTTCAGGAACTGCGTTACGGGGAAAATCCCCACCAGAAGGCGGCTTTTTATCGACTGCCGGGAAATATGGAGGGTACCCTGGCCGGCGCCAAACAGCTCCAGGGTAAAGAACTTTCCTATAATAATTTGGTGGATCTCCAGGCAGCCTGGTCCGTGGTGAGAGATTTTAAAGAGCCGGCAGCGACTATTATTAAACATACGAACCCTTGTGGCACTGCCTTAGGGAGCGATCTCTACGAGGCCTACACCCGGGCTTTTGCCGCCGACCCTGTTTCTGCTTTTGGCGGTATCATAGGACTAAACAGGCAGGTGGACGGGAAAACAGCAGGGGAAATCGCCAAGACTTTTATGGAAGCAGTGATTGCTCCCTCCTATACACAGGAAGCTTTAGCTTTTCTCGCCGATAAAAAAAACCTGCGGCTTTTGGCCATAGGTGACAATCAGCCTGAGGAACATGGTTATTGGCTGGAACCTGTGAGCGGTGGTTTTCTCATTCAGGAGCTGGATACTGCACAGGTGCTGGAAAAAGAGCTTAAGGTAGTAACAGAAAAAGCACCCGATGCTGAAATGCTGGCTGAGCTCCTTTTTGCCTGGCAGGTGGTAAAGCACGTGAAGTCCAATGCTATCGTCCTTACCAAAGACAAACAAACCATTGGCGTAGGAGCAGGTCAGATGAACCGGGTGGGGGCCGCCCGTATCGCCCTGGAACAGGCGGGCGAAAAGGCGAAAGGTGCAGTTCTGGCCTCTGATGCCTTCTTTCCCTTCGCCGATACGGTGGAACTGGCGGCCCAGTACGGGATTAAAGCCATTATCCAGCCTGGCGGTTCCATCCGTGATGAGGACTCCATCAAAGCGGCCAATGACAGGGGAATGGTCATGGTCTTCACCGGCATTCGGCATTTTAAACACTAGGAGGAACCACAGGTGAAAAAAATGAACGTTTTAATCGTAGGCAGCGGGGGAAGGGAACATGCCCTGGCCTGGAAGATAGCCCAGAGCCCTAAGGTGGAAAATCTGTACTGCGTACCCGGCAATGCCGGGATCAGCCGGCTGGCCCGGTGCTTTCCCATCAAAGTGGAAGACATTCCGGGTATTGTGGCCTTTGCCCGGGAAAAGTCCATTGATCTGGTCGTTGTGGGACCGGAACTGCCTCTTACCCTGGGCCTGGTGGATGCTTTGGAAGAGAAAGGTATTAGGGCTTTTGGCCCTAGTCAAAGGGCTGCCCAAATCGAGGGAAGCAAGGCTTTTGCCAAGGACCTGATGCATCAATACGGGATACCCACGGCCCGTTACGGAACTTTTACCGATGTGGAAACAGCCCGTAACTTTGCCCGGGAAATGAAAGGGCCCTGGGTGGTAAAAGCTGACGGGCTGGCAGCGGGAAAGGGCGTTCTCATTTGCACTTCCCTGGAAGAAACTTTTGCCGCCATTGACCAGGTCCTGGTGGGGAAAAACTTTGGTTCGGCGGGAGACAGGCTGGTTCTTGAGGAATTTTTAGAAGGCGAGGAATTAAGCCTTATGGCCTTCTGTGACGGGGAAACTGTGGTTCCCATGGTCTCTGCCCAGGACCATAAACGGGTCTTTACAGGTGATCAGGGGCCTAATACCGGGGGAATGGGGGCTTATTCACCTGCCCCGGTGGCTACACCTCAACTCCTGGAAGAAGCGCAAAAGACTATACTGGAGCCAACGGTAAAGGCCATGGCCCAGGAAGGACGCCTCTTTAAGGGGGTCCTCTATGCAGGACTAATGATCACGGAAACGGGCCCCAAAGTACTGGAATTTAACGCCCGTTTCGGAGACCCCGAAACCCAGGTGGTTTTACCCCGCCTGGAAAATGACCTGATAGAGGTGATGGACGCAGTAATCGCAGGAAGACTAGCAGAGGTAGAAATAAAGTGGAAGCCTGAAGCCTGTGTGAGCGTAGTGATGGCCTCGGGAGGATATCCCGGAGACTATGAACAGGGCTATCCCATCACCGGCCTGGATCAGGTGCCTGAAGGAGTAATGGTTTTCCACAGCGGTACGGCCTTTGACGGTGAGAAAATCGTTACCAAAGGGGGACGTGTCCTGGCTGTTACAGCCCTGGGTGGGGATCTCCGTCAAGCTGTAGCCAGGGCATATGAGGGAGTAGAAGCCATCCGCTTTGAAAAAGCCCATTACCGCACCGATATAGCCTACCGGGCCTTTAACCGGTAAACATAAAAAGGATCCATGATGATGGGTCCTTTTTTGTATACTGGAAAGAAGCATTATATCTGGAAGGAATATTGCAGAAATTTATAGAATATCCTCTTTTTATGGAGGTGAAACAGGTGCGTGTCTACAGGGGGAAACTATACCATGTGCTCATGAGTTCCTTTCTTTTTATCAGTGTTGTTTCTTCTTTTGTCAGTATGGGGACTTATTTTTTTTATACCTACGCTTCTATGAAAAAATTTGCTTACAACAACCTGGCGGGTTTCCGTGACCAGCAGGTTATGCTGATAAATAACTGGTTTAAGGAAAGGAGCCGTGATATAAAAGAGCTTTCTTCACATCACATATTTTTAGAACAGAATTTGGAAGACATAGAGACATTTTTACAGAACAAAAAAAATGCTCCGGAAAATGAGTTCAATAACTTCGTATTTGTGGATGCCGATGGAAAAGTTCTGGTAGATACTGGAGGTATTAAAAAAGAAGTTAACTTGAGTGACAGAGAGTATTTTAAAACGGCCATGGCAGGAAAGGATGCGGTCTCTGAACTGCTTATGAGCAGAAATACCGGCAGGCCGGTGATTATAATTTCCAGTCCCGTCTATTCCCGGAACGGCCAGATTATCGGTTTGGTTTTCGGTACAGTGGGGATGGATGCCGTCAACAAAGTAATGGAAGAATTTCGGATAGGCAGGTCCGTGGAAGCTTACCTTGTAGACGAAAAGGGAGTTATGCTTACTGAATCCCGCTTCAGTTCCGTGCTGAAAGAACAGGGCTTAATTAAAGATTCCACAAGGTACAGTTTTGTTGTTGACACTCTGGCTGCAGAACGGGTACGCAGGGGTGAAAGCGGGTTTGCTGAATATCAGGATTACAGGGGTAAGAAAACCCTGGGAGCATTTGTTTGGATGCCCGAAAGAAAATGGGGACTTATTGTGGAAATGGATAAAAATGAAGTCTTGGGAACATGTATAGAGAAACTCCTGGGCATGGTGATTATTTTTCTGTTGCTCTATACTTTTGTGATTTATCCCCTTGTGCGTCACCTTGCCGACAGAATTTCAGAGCCCCTTGTAGCTTTATCCAGGGATGTGGCTGCTTTTGCCAAAGATTATAATGCTTCGCCCTTGTCCTGGGGTATATTGCAAAAATCATATTACGAGGAGCTTGATAATCTTAAGGAGTCTTTTTATAAGATGGCGGAAAAAACAGCCTCCCTCATTGCAACTCTGGAAAAACAAGCCCTTTTTGATCCGCTGACAGGACTTGCCAACCGGCGTTATTTTAACAGCCGTGCCAGAGAAATGATTGAACTGTCCATGCGCAACAAAATGCCCTGCGCCGTCATCTTCATTGATGCGGACCGTTTTAAAAGAGTAAATGACAGTTACGGTCATACGATGGGAGATGAAGTGCTGAAGCAGCTGGCGGAAATACTGAAGAAAAATGTCCGCGTGAATGACCTTATAGGCAGAATGGGCGGAGAGGAATTCGTGATTATTTCGCCTAATACGAACTGCGAGGGGGCCTTTACTTTTGCGGAGCGTTTGCGCAAGATCATTGAAAACAGTCCTGTTAAAACCGAAACACGAACAATTACCGTTACGGTAAGTGCAGGTATTGCTGTTTTTGCTGAGTTTGACACGGAGAAAAATTCCCAAGAAATACTGGAGGAACTTATCAAAATAGCTGATGCTGCCATGTACCTGGCCAAAGAAAAAGGCGGCAACAGGGTAGAAATATTCGGGCCAGACCTTCCCTCTCAATGACCAGAGCCCTTTCCTTTTGTGTGGTGAACAGTGAATCGTACCGGTCAGCGGATACAGTCACTGGTCATTCTTACCGCTTGAATAATTCTTGATGATATGAGTTAAGTGGTGTAAAATTATTACGTTTAGCATGGGAAAAATGTTTCCAGTTTAGGAGCCAGGCAACATTTTTACCCGCTTTTCATAGAATAATAAACCTCAGGAGGTGGTTCTATAGAGAAGAGTATTCACAACTAACCACTAACAACTATCAACTAACAACTAAAAAAGCGCCAGGACCGCATTTACGGTTGACGAGGTGGGGGTTTATCGAAATGTTCGGCGGATGCCCTCCGGTGCAGCACCACCGTTAAAGGTATCAAAAGACCGGGAGCAATCCCGGGGACAAAGGGTACCGGGTGCCATATTACGATTACCGATTACCGTTATCCGATTACCGAATGGAATCGGCTGATTTGTTATTGTCTGAAACGTAATTTCTGGTATCAGGTCCTTCGGATATCGGAATTCGGAGTTTGGATTTCGGACCGCTTAAATGAGGTCTCTAGAGGAGGAAATAGAATGTGTGGTATCGTTGGTTACGTCGGACACAAGGACGTTACATCTGTTCTGTTGTCCGGCTTAAAGAAATTAGAATATAGAGGTTATGACTCTGCCGGTGTGGCAGTAATCGAAGGAAACCGTATAGCAGTGGTTAAGACTGTTGGGAAATTATCAAGCCTTGAGAAAAAGCTGGATGAGTACACTCCTCAGGGTTATGTGGGTATAGGGCATACCCGCTGGGCTACCCATGGTCGTCCCAGTGATGTGAACTCCCACCCCCATCAGGGTTGTTCCGATGATTTTGCCGTGGTACACAATGGCATCATTGAAAACTACCTGGAACTAAAAGAATGGTTAATTCATGAAAGAGGCCACGTTTTTACTTCGGAGACGGATACAGAAGTGATTGCTCATTTGGTAGAAGAGTATTACCGGGGAGACCTGGTGGAAGCTGTGCTGAAAACCCTGGATGTGGTGAAGGGTTCCTACGCTATTGGTGTAGTATCAGTGCGGGAACCTGAGAAGCTGGTGGCTGCCCGTAAAGACAGTCCTCTGATTGTGGGACTGGGTGACGGGGAGAACTTTATCGCTTCTGATATTCCTGCCATCTTAAACCATACCCGTGACGTTTATCTCATTGAAGACGGCGAAATTGTGGTACTGACGAAAGATAATGTACAGATCCTTAATCAGAACAATATCCCCGTTAATAGGGAGATCTACCATGTGGAATGGGATGCGGAAGCAGCCGAGAAAGGCGGTTTCGACCATTTCATGCTGAAAGAGATTTTCGAACAGCCGGAAGCTTTTAAAAAGACTTTAACGGGCCGTATTCAGAACGGCAGAGTTAAGTTCAGTGAGTTTCAATTTACCAGGGAACAGGTACAAAACTGGAAGAAAATCTTCATCGTGGCCTGCGGCACGGCTTATCACTCGGGATTGGTAGGCAAGCCCCTCTTGGAGGAATTCTTACGCATACCTGTGGAAGTGGATATCGCTTCTGAATTTCGCTACCGGGACCCCCTGGTAGACGAGGAAACCCTGGCTATTTTCATCAGCCAGTCGGGCGAAACGGCGGACACCCTGGCCGCTCTCAGGGAGGCCAAGAGCCGGGGCGCTGTCACTCTGGCTATTACTAATGTGGTGGGCAGTTCCATCTCCCGGGAAGCGCACCATACCCTTTATCTTTGGGCTGGGCCGGAAATAGCCGTGGCTTCTACCAAGGCTTATACCACCATGCTTATTGCCCAGTATCTCTTAAGCATTTACCTGGCCCAGGTGAAAGGGACTATGCCCCAGGGAAAGGCAGAAGAGATTCTCTCCGCCCTCCAGCTTCTCCCCGAGAAGTGCCGGGAAATACTGGCCAACAAAGATGCCTTCCTGGAAGTGGCCAGAACCGTCAAAGATGCGCAAAACCTTTTCTTCATTGGCAGAAGTTATGACTACCATATTGCTCTGGAAGGTTCCTTGAAACTGAAAGAGATTTCCTATATTCATGCCGAGGCCTATGCAGCCGGGGAATTAAAGCATGGCACCCTGGCCCTCATCACTGAGGAGACTCCCGTTATTGCCATTGCTCTCCAACAGAAAACCTATGACAAAACTTTGAGCAATGTCAAAGAAGTAAAAGCCCGTGACGCTTTTGTCATTGGTTTGGCTATGGAAGGGGATACTGAAATTCTTAAGACCGTGGATAAAGTCCTTTACATTCCTAAAATAGACGATATCGTCAGTCCTGTCCTGGCCATTGTCCCTCTCCAGCTCCTGGCTTACTATACTGCCTGTGAAAGAGGATGCAACGTGGACCAGCCCAGGAATTTGGCCAAGAGTGTTACGGTGGAGTAGGGGATAAGTGAATTTTGATTAGGTGTATA